>JBHHTZ010000640.1:0-2776 GCA_046753605.1 Anaerolineae bacterium | reverse complement strand
TCGCCTGGGCCAGCTAGAACCGATCCCGGCGTCTAAACGACGCGGGTTTTGGTTCGCCTATTACTTTGACAATGGCACATTTCTCGGCTGGTTTTTTGGTGCGTTTGGTGTGAGCACCTTGACAATCTAGGCGAAAGCGGTTACGCTATCAGGCACCATTGCCAGGAAGGAGGCCCGATATGCGTAACCGCCTGTGGATCATTATAGTCTTGATGGTGTGGATCGGTCAATGGGCTATCAGCATCGCCGGCCCGTTGCCCACGCAGAGCCTGCCTGAGCGGGAGGCGTGGCTGTTGGTAGAGAATCTGGCGCATCTGGTGGTCCTTCAAGCCAACCAGCGGTGGTTCTGGCCATCCTCGCGGTCCCACCGCCGTGGCCGAGGTCGTCGTCGCAGAGCTCGTCGAAGGAAGAAGTGGCCATCTCATCGTCGGGCAGGGCCGAAGGGGACGAGGGAGGAGGAGCCAGAGCCGGGACAGCCGTGCGATGGCTCGCCGGACGCCCAGAGCGAGAGCGTGTTTGCGCCCCAGCGTTGGGGGTTGTCGCCCGACGTGAGCCAGGAGTTGCCGGAGCGTTTGCACACGTTCTGGCAGCGCTTTGCGGCGTGCTTTAGGACCCGGACCCGTGATACCAGTGCCTATGCCTACCACTATCTGAGCGGCCTGTTGCGTCTGGAGAACAAGCGCAACTACACCAACATCGGGCGTGCCACGGGCGTGGCAGGGGAAAACATGCAGCACTTCATGTCGAACTCGCCGTGGTCGGCGCGGGCCGCTGTGGATCAGGTGCAGCAAGAGGTCAAAGCGACGCCGGGCCTGAAGCGGGGCAGCGTGTTGATCTTGGATGAGAGTGCCGACCAGGCTGGGGAGCAGATGGCGGGGTCTGGGCGTCAACACAATGGTCGCTTGGGCAAAGTGGAGATGAGCCAGGTGGGCACCTTGGTGGCCTACGCCAACCTGACGGATGTCGAGCGACCGCTGTGGCTCTGGGTGGACGGAGAGTTGTACCTGCAAAAGCATTGGTTGAGCCCCGAGATGGCTGAGGCGCGTCAGCGGGTCGGCATCCCGCCTCAGCGCCAGTTTGAGACCAAGATCGAACTGGGCTGGAAGATGATCCAGCGCGTCAAGGCCCAGGGTCTGCCCTTTGAAGCCGTGGCCTGCGACGATGTCTACGGGCGCAGCACCTGGTTGCGGGACAAGATGGCCGGGGCTGGGCTCACCTACATGGCCGATGTCCCGCGCACCACCCAGGTCTACCTGGAGAAACCGGTGCTGGGCGTACCGGAACCCGTACCCGGCCGTCGGGGGCGCAAGCCCACCCGCCTGCGGGTGCTCAACGACGCGCAGCCGTTCAAAGCCTACCAGGTGGCCCGTCACCCTGACACCCTCTGGAAACGTGTCCGTGTACGCGCCATCGAACGAGGGGACTTGAATGATCCCTTCGCGGCACGACTCGTCTGGACGTTGCGCGAGGGGGAGCCGGAGCCGGTCCAGGAATGGTTGGTCATGCGGCGGGAGGGCAAGAAGCGCTGCACGTATTCGCTGAGCAACGCCCCGACCAGTGCCACCCTGAAAGACCTGGCCTGGCTCAAGTGCCAACGCTACTTTGTCGAGCGCACCATTCAGGACGCCAAATCGGAAGTAGGCTGGAATGAGTTGCAGGCCCGAAAGTATCGCGGCTGGGAACATCATCTGGCTCTCGTCATCCTGGCTGTCTGGTTCTTGGCTCAAACCCGCTGGCAATGGGCAGTACGGTATGTTCGTGACCCCGCCTTGGCCCAACAGTTGGAACTGGACGCCCTGCCCGCCCTCTCGATGGCCAACATCCGGGCTTGGCTGCGGGCGGCTATGCCTTTGCCCCAGCCTACGCCCCAGCAGGCGGTCGCGCTGGTCGCCCAACATCTCGTCAACCGCTCTCGCTCACGCAAGAGCCGATTGAAACGTCAGAGAGCAACATCTAACGCCAATGCGCCACCCTAATGTGCCATTGTCAAATTAACCTGCCGAATCAAATCTCGAGCCAAGGCATTGGCTCGATAAGAGGAATTTGCAGCCCAACCTCTTCATCTGGAGGATAGAACTTGACAAGTCCTCTATGACCTACTGCACCTGACTATCATGCACATGAAAGCCAATAGATGCTTTATCTTCTATTTCTCTGAAGCGTTCATCTCTAACACACATAATTCCCTTTATATATCTCCAGGGAATTAGGATGTCTGTTTCTAGATCTTCCTTTTTTCGTCTTTCCTTAGGAATTCTACTCCCGTTTCCATCCAACCAAATCTCCAATTCATATTTTGGGTGTCTAATCCATGTTCCTATATTAGACTCTATACCTGACAAAATAGCCCATAGGTTTTGCCCAGGTATCTTAAAGATTCTAAAATCATCTTCGATAGCCTTATCAAGTTTAAAAAGGACTAATTTACCAATAGCATCATCCAGTTTCATGTTCCCCCCTATCTAGTCATTTTTCTCATCGCAGTAAGTCAACCGTGTCTGGCCATGCAAGCAGCAGTTTGGAAAGCCAATCATCCAAAGCAGTGGCTCAGCATCAATCACAAAACCCAAGAAAACCTCTCTCCTGGCACTGCAACTAAGTTTAGCACAGATTGGATGGGGTGTCAAACGGTCCAGCCCCCAAGCCAGCCGAATCCCCCAGGATCTATGCCCTCACTCCCCCTCATTTGCACCTAGGATTCTCCACCAATATGGCGCGGCCATTCCGGACTACCACGATCATTGCGAACGCCGTCTCTTCAATCGTCCCGTAGTCA
>JBHHTZ010000639.1:0-2776 GCA_046753605.1 Anaerolineae bacterium | reverse complement strand
CTGACAGTGTGGCGTGAGATTCTCTCTTCTTCCCCCCATGTACATTTCCCGATGATCTGTCTGCCTCCCGAGGGGATCAGTGTGCCCTGGAGAGGAAATTCAGGATGTGAGTTCTGCCTATGAGGACTGTCTTCGATGGATGGAGAGGGGGATTGAGCAGGAAATTGAGATGTTTGCTTGACATCCCCTGAAGAATCGGGTAGAATCTCAGAAGGTGAAAATATAGAATTTACTACCGATTATAATCGAAATTCAGAGCCCCGGACATGGATTGCATGCCATGCTGCAATTATTTTCCTACGCGAGACGACAACGGGTTGTCGAGGCCACGTAATAGAAGGATGACAGAAGGACATAGCATGGATAGTGCAGCGAGATATTTCTTGACAATTGCCAGCGGTATGCGATATATTAAGCAGTGCGCAGGAGGTAAACATGAGTTTGCAGCATTGTATGGCACTGCTCCCCAAAGACGCCGAGATTATCAGCCAACACCTGGCCGTCGGAAACAGTGACGATCGGTTCACGTTCTTCAATGCATCCGGACCGATCTTCACCTGTCACGAAGATGATGAGCACGCGCTCCGATTTGCGGCAGCGGTGCTCACGAGCCCCGATCTTGGTCTCGCCAAGCCCAGCGAGATGGCCCGCGTGCTGGGTTGCCATCGAAACAGGGTGCATGAGTACCGCAAGCGCTACAAAGAGGGTGGTGCGGAAGCGTTGGAAGTCAAGCGGCGTGGTCCACGCGGACCGAGCAAATTCAAGGGTATCCGTCTGGCTCGTGCCCAGAGGTATTTCAACGAGGGCAGATCTAATCGAAATGTTGCCGATCTGGTGGGTGTTTCTGAATTCACGATTCGCAAGGCGCTCAAGGAACATCGTCTGGTGCGACCAGACCGTCGGCACGATTCAGCGCAGGGGGCTGAGACTATACTCAGCACGCCCCGTAAGCGGCACGATGTGGATGCCACATGCGCCGGTGGGGTTGCGGTAAAGCGAGACGCGGATCGTGCCCTGGCGCAGGTGGGCAAGCTGGTGGAAGCGATGCCGCGTTTTGAACCAGCGGAGTCGGTGGCCAAAGCTGGTGTGCTGGTGGCGCTGCCTGCTCTGCTCGGTCAAGGTCTCGTCGAAGTGGGGGAGCAGGTCTATGGCGCTCTGAAGAATGGATACTTCGGGCTGACGTCGATGCTACTATCTTTCGGTTTGATGGCTCTGATACGGATCAAGAGCATAGAGGGTCTGTCGAATCATTCGCCTGGTGAGTTTGGTCTTCTCTTGGGCTTGGACCGTGCACCGGAGATGAAGACGGCGCGCCGCAAACTGGCCGAGTTGGCCGGATTTGGCCATGCGCTGGAGTTTTCTCGGGCTTTCAGCAGGCGGTGGGCCGAGGAGGACCCGGACGCGCTGGGTTATCTCTACATCGACGGCCATGTGCGTCCCTACCACGGCCGGAGATACAAACTTCCGAAGACCCACGTACAACGGCGGCGTCTGTGTATGCCCGCGGCGACCGACTACTGGGTGAACGACAGCAACGTGGAGCCGCTGCTGTTCGTCACGGCGCCAGCCAACGAGGGTCTTCTCACGATGATGGACAGAGAACTGATCCCGGAAATCCGCAGGCTGGCGGGCAACGAGCGTCGGGTGACGCTGATCTTCGACCGCGAGGGGTGGAGCCCGAAGCGTTTCAAGAAGTGGTACAAGGCCGGTTTCGACGTGATCACCTATCGCAAGGGCAAGTATCGTGACTGGCGGCGGCACTGCTTCAAAGAGGTGACGGTCAAGGTCTGTGGTCGAAAGGTCAAATATTTCCTGGGTGAGCGGATGGTTCACGTGGCTAAGGGTTTTCGCATGCGGGAGGTTCGGCGTCTGTGTGACGACGGCCACCAGAGCTCGGTAATGACGACGCGTCGCTATATTCCGATCAAGGAGGTGGCGGTGCGGATGTTTTCCCGCTGGCGACAGGAGAACTTCTTCCGCTACATGCGCCACGAGTTTGCGCTGGACCATCTGCCGACGACGGCAGTGGAGTTGGCGGACCCGGAGCGTAGCGTGCCCAACCCCGCAGTGAAGGAGAAGAAGCACGAACTATCCCAGGTCAAGGCCTGCCTGAAGAAAGTCGAGCAGGCATACGGGCAGAAGGCGTATGACAACACGGAGCAGAAGCGCCGCACCGTACGGGGATTTAAGATCTCTCATGCGAAACTGGGTCGAGAGATCAGCCGGTTGCGAGAGACCTGCGAGCGGCTGAACACTGATGTCAAGGCGCTCCCCGACCGCGTGCCGGTGCGGGAGGTGATGGATGCTGAAGTGGTCGTGCGGCTGGAGCGCGAACGCAAGATCATCACCGACACGTTGAAGATGGTGGCCTACCGCGCCGAGACGCAGTTGGCGAACCTGGTGGGTCCTCTACTTCCCTACCGGGACGACGAGGCCCGCAAGTTCATGCAACAGGTATTTGAACTGCCCGCTGATCTCCTTCCGGACTACGAGCAGGGTAAGCTCGTCGTACGCCTGCATAGCATGGCGAACCCACGCTCCAACCGTGCCCTGGGAAGCCTCTGCGAGCTGCTCAACGACTTTAGCGTCTACTACCCCAAGACCAACTTGCGGCTCGTGCTGGAGGCCACAAAGCACCGATAATTATCAACCCATGTCCGGGGCTCTGAAATTATTGCGTAATATGAAGATTTAGAACGCAATGATAATAACCGAGCCTGATACAATCAGTCTCCACCATTCGCAATTCCCCCGAGTTCTGTCTTTTTCGTAAAGC
>JBHHTZ010000638.1:0-2794 GCA_046753605.1 Anaerolineae bacterium | reverse complement strand
CTTGGACGGTTCCAGGGATTCCTCACTCCGCTGGCGCTCCGTTCGGAATGACATGTCGGGGTGATGCGCTGTTAGCGGATTATTCTCCCATTCTTCATAAGTCGTTACTACGGCTGCGGCTGAGGTAAAGACCGGGCAATCACCACGTCGTGGTGTCGCCGGCAGGAGACGACCTGCAAGTCCCGCAGCCCAAGCGCGCCCAGATGCTCGCGATACCAGTCCAGGCTGAGCGCCACGCCCCAGGCGGCTCCGCCTCTATACAGGCTTAGAACCAGCGTGCCCTCATGTGCCATCACCCTCTTCAGCTCGCGCAGGATTCGCTCTGGATGGGGCAGGGCTTCCAGCAGCCCCAGGCAGAAGACCACATCGAATTGGCCGGCATCGAAGGGCAGAGGAGCGCGGACATCCGCGACCTGAAACGTGGCGCGGTCGCCCAGACCCCGCCGGCCCGCCTCAGCCTGCGCCGTCGCCATCATGCGGGGCGACCAATCAACGCCCGTGACGCGCCCATGGAAGCCAGCCATGGCGGCGATGGTCAGCGGCAGGTCGCCGACGGCAGTACCGACATCCAAGACCGACTCGTCGCCGCGCAGTTGGAGCGCCTCTACTAGTTCCCGCCACAGCCCGGCTTCGCTGCGCGCGCCGAAGATGGCCGGCCCGAACCGGTTGTAGACCCGGTAGGTCAGCCGCTTGCCGAAGTAGCGCCCATCTGTCACCAACACGAACGCGACCAGGATCACGGCGGTCGCGACGATTGCCAGGAGCATCCACCCCATCATGGGCTTGTCCTTCGCGTGACGTTCGAGAGAAGATGGCTAGATGGCTAGATGGCTAGATGGTTGGATGGCTTGTACCGAGCAGCCATCTAGCCATCCAGCCATCTAGCCATTCAGTATTCTCGTCCCTCAGCCCACCCCACCGGGCCATGTGACCTACCCTGCCTCCTGTGCCTCAACTTGCTCCAGCCGGCCTTTTGCCACTGGATGGTCGGGGTGAACAGCCAGCACCTTTTCATAGATGGTCCTGGCTTCGTCCACGTTGCCCTGCTCCTCCAGCAGGCCGGCAGCGGTGCAGGCCTCCTCCGGTTTCATGCCTTCCGGCGTCATCCTGCGGCCAAGGATGTAGCAGAAGGCTTTGTAGCCCACCTTGGGACCGTCCGATACGACAAGTTTGCGGAGGTCGTCGATGGTCTGGGCGCGGTTGATCAACCCTTCGACGCGCTTCAGTTCGGCGTAGGGAGCGATGGGTGAGTAGGGTTTTCTGGCCATAGTGGTTTCTCCTTTGGTGAGTGGCCGGCTGTCAGCGGATTGGCTGCGCCGGAGCGGATTAGCGGATTCAGGTGGTCAGCGAATTGACTCCGTCGAAACAGATTAGGGGATTCCACAAACTCATAGTTGTCTGGGACTGCCATCGGGGAGCGCCGGCCCCTGCATCGCCCGATCAACTGACGTCGTTCGATGACAGAAAGATGCTCTGGAACGGTCTGATAGCGGACCGGCCTTTCGTTCTATCCAGCACCGCAAATACGACTTTCTTGAATGCCCTGGCGAATAGGCCATCGCCGGTCAGGTGATCACCAAACCAACGAGCTACGTCGTTTGGGTCATTTCGAAACACGCCACAGCCCCACGCTCCCAGGACAAGCGTTTCGTGTTGATGGATGACGGCCAGGGAGAGAACCTTTTCAATCCGACCCAGCATCACGTCGCCGATCCGGCCGGCGTCTGCTCCGCCCCGCCGCCGGACTACCCCCGCGTTAACCGCCGGCGCTGTCACGAAGGAGACCAGGCAGGGGACTTCCAACAGTTGATCCGCGTCATCCCTGAACACCGGGACACGGGGAGAGTATATCATGTTGTCCGTATAAAGGCACGAACGGAACCTTCTGTTGGTATTGTACATGGCTCTCATCTGAGCAACGCAGGGGTAGAGGCCCGACGCCCGAGCCAGGCTCTCTTCCTGAGCCTGGCTCCCTCTGAGGAACCCACCGCCTGGGTTCCTGGCTGATGCGAAGTTGAGCGCCAGGACGCCGGCGTGATCTTCGGTCTGGGCGAGCCGGCGAGCTGCGCTCAAGGTGGTTTCGTTGACGACTTCGAAGTCTGTCCGCTGTCTGCCTCTCTCGGCCAGAATGCGGTCTCGCTGAGCGAATACGCGGTCGAAGTCGGCCGGCGTGTAGTGGACAGAGCTTGAAATGGCGGCTTCCAGAACGTCTTTGATGTGAACCACCTGGCCCGCCGGGGTTTGGTAATATCCTCGTTCAAGTATTTCGAGGGTTCCTTCAGCAATCTGTGCGCGTGTCTTCCGATTACTCATTTCATCCTGTACGAAGCCGGCCTCAGGCAAAGAGGGTGTGCGCCCCTGTGTTAGCCGAATAATCCCGTAGTGTACTGCTGAAGCAGCAGTGACATGACACAGTGGGTTGCAGAACAAAGCAGTGTCCATAAAAGAGGGACCAGCCTATTGTATCACAGCAAACCCGCCGGCGCAAGCCTCCTCGGTTCAGGCGACAGGGCAATCGCATCTTCTCAGGTGAGCTCAAGATAGCACCGTCGGTCGAGTAGCCGGAGGCGTATCGAGACCACGGTGCGGCTCTGGCAAAGCAAGTTGGTCCACCGAAGCCGCTCGCTGGTCTCGATACGGCGTTCCGCAAGCTCCACGCCTACTCGACCGACGCTCGCTCCGTTGATTTTGCCAGATAACGCATTTAGATGCGATTGCCCTGGTCCAGGCGAAGAGCGAAGAAGAACCACGGATCAGCAGAAAGACGCGGATAGGGGGAGAAGAACCACGGATC
>JBHHTZ010000637.1:0-2801 GCA_046753605.1 Anaerolineae bacterium | reverse complement strand
TCGGCGATACCGTCCGCCAGTTCGGTGATGCGCTGCAGGAGTGCCAGGCGATTCTTGCGCAGTGTTGCATCTTCGGACATCACCAGCACGTCGTCGAAGAAGGTATTGATGGGCTCGATGATCGGCTGGAATGCCTCCAGGAAGCTATCCAGGTCGCCTGAAGCGTCGAGGCTTGCCTGAGTATCTTGATACGCCCGGTAAAGTCGCCGGCTGGCGTCTTCCTGTAAAGCTTCGGGCTGCAGGTCGTGCTTTTCCGTTCCGCGCACGATGCGAGCCGTTCGGCTGTAGGCGGTCAGAAGCTGCTCCCACTCCTCTCGCTCAACCCAGCGGCTCAGAGCCTCTACAGTCTGCGCCGTTCGGTACGGATTGTCGCCCTGCTCGGCCAACACAGCCTCTACCACGTCGTGCCGATAGCCGGCCTCCCGCAGAACGCCCTGGAGCCGGCGCCGGACGAAATCGAGAGCGGCTTGCTTCGCCTCTGGTCCTACACTGACCGGCATGTGCTCAGCGGCCTCTTCTACGACATCGGCCAGGTTCAGGTCGATGTGGCGATTGATCAGGATTTGAACCAGGCCCAGGACTGTCCGGCGCAACGCGTAGGGGTCGGCCGAGCCGGTCGGCTCCATGCCCACGGCGAAGAGGCCCACCAGGCTGTCCACGCGATCGGCGATGCCGACGACAATGCCGGCCATGGAATCGGGCAAGGCGTCGTCGGCGCCCCGGGGCAGGTAGTGCTCGAAGATGGCCTCGGCGACGGCCGTGTCCTCCCCGGAACGCAGCGCGTAGTCGCGCCCCATGATCCCCTGCAGGCTGGTGAACTCGATGACCATCTGTGTTGTCAGATCGGCTTTGGCCAACTGAGCCGCTCGTTCGGCGGTAGCTTGCTCCCCGGCAGACAGGCCCAGACGCTGGGCCAGTCTGGGGACCAGGGCTTCCAGCCGGCCAACCTTGTCCAGCACTGAACCCAGGTCTTGCTGGAACATCAGGTGGGATAGCCCGGGAATGAAGCTGTCCAGCGGCTGCTGGGTGTCAACGCCGTAGAAGAACTCCCCGTCCGAGAACCGGGCACGGATGACTTCTTCGTTGCCCTGCCGGACCGTATCGGGGTCCATGTGACCACTGTTGGCGAAGGTGATGAAGTAGGGCATGAGCGCGCCGTCGTCATCTACCACCGGGAAGTACCGCTGATGCTTCTTCATCACCGTGGTCAGAACGTCTTTGGGCAACTTCAGAAATGCCGGGTCGAATTCGCCGCGCAGCCCTACTGGCTGCTCGACCAGGTGGATCACCTCCTCCAGGGGGTCCGGCTCGTCCGGGACGTGCCCACCGACCTCACCGGCAAGGTCTGCCAGTTGTTCCAGGATCATCTGTCGTCGCTGCTCGTGATCCAGCACAATGCCCTGGCGCTCGATGGTCGCGAAGTAGTCTTCGGCCTGGGCGATGGTGAACTCGGGAGAGCCCAAAGAGCGCAAGCCGCAGCTTGTCCGACCTGAATGCACATCGGCGAAGGCGAATGGGACCACCGTGTTGCCCTGGAGAGCCACAATCCAGCGGATGGGTCGCGAAAACGCCACGTTGGTCTTGTCCCAGCGCATGGACTTGGTGAAGTGGAGCTGGTCGATGAGGTCGGGTAGAAGTTCAGGTAGAACCTGGGTCGCCGGCCGGCCTTCTTCGCGGCGAAGGGCGACGACGCGCCGCTGACCGTCGATCTCCTCCACGCGCAACTCGCCAACGGAGACGCCCATACTGCGGGCGAATCCCTGCGCCGCCGCCGTGGGCTGGCCGGCGGCGTCGAAGGCGACGTTGGCTGATGGGCCCCGCACCATTTCCTCGATGCTCCGCTGCGTGGGCGCCAGGTCGGACACGTAGACGGCCACATGTCGTGGAGTGCCGAACACCCGCACGTCGTTGTAGTCCAGGCGCGCTTCATCTAGCATGGCCGGCACTCTGGCCCGCAGTTGGTCGATGGTCGCGTTGACGTCGTCAGCCGGCAGCTCCTCCGTGCCCAGTTCGAGCACGAAGTCCTGCGTCTCACGCGTGGGTTGCGTAGCCGTTTCGGCAGGGCTCGCAATTGGCGGAACCAGCAATGCCCTGCCGCCGTTCCAGCTTTTCATGAGCGGGTAGCCCAGGGATTCGCGCTCCGCGACCCAGGCCTCGGAAATGCGGCGGGCCAATTCCCGCATCCGGGCGAAGTAGCGCGCGCGCTCGGTCACACCGATGGCGCCGCGTGCGTCGAGGAGATTGAAGGTGTGGGAACAGCGCAAGGCGTAATCGTGGGCCGGCAGCACCAGATCGTGCTCCAGCGCGTTCTTCGCTTCTTCCTCAAACATGTTGTACAGTTCGCGCAACCGAGGCACGTCGGCGTAGTCGAAGTTGTATTTGCAGTAGTCCACCTCGCTGGGCAAATGGAGATCGCCGTAGGTCAGATTGTCCATCCAGACAATGTCAACGAAACTCTGGACGTGTTGCAGGAACATGACAATGCGCTCGATCCCGTATGTGATTTCGACGCACACGGGATCCAGGTCAATGCCGCCGGATTGCTGGAAGTACGTGTACTGGGTGATCTCCAGCCCGTCCAGCCACACCTCCCAGCCAAGCCCCCAGGCACCCAACGCCGGCGATTCCCAGTTGTCCTCCACAAACCGGATGTCGTGCTTGCGCGGGTCGATTCCCAACGCTTTGAGGCTGTCGATGTATACTTCCTGATTGTTGGCCGGACCGGGCTTCAGGATAACCTGGTATTGATAGTAGCCCTGCCACCGGTTGGGATTCTCGCCGTAGCGGCCATCAGCCGGCCG
>JBHHTZ010000636.1:0-2805 GCA_046753605.1 Anaerolineae bacterium | reverse complement strand
CTTGCAGGGCCAATGTGCTGTAGGCATTGTAGTTGTGCGGGCGGTTGATGGTGATAGTGGCCACCCAATCTTTCTTGGTATACAGGATGTCCTGAAAATCGAAAGCGTCAGCCGGCTTTGACTCGAAGTAGGTCACGTTTTCCTCCTCTCCGCATGGAGAAACCACAATTCTAGTGATCAGTGATCAGTAATCAGTGATCAGATTCTTACTGATTACTGACCCCTGATTACTGATCACTGGCGCTTGATGGGCGAAGGTCTCCTGACCGAGCCCGATTCGCCTCGGTCAGGAGACCTTCGGCGATCAAAGACTGATCACTGATTACTGATCACTGATTACTGATTACTGACACCGCGGGCGCCACTTCGCAAACCTGGTCCACGTAGAACTCGGCCTGATCGGTCAACAGCTCGTGGTAGGCGCGGAAAAGCTCGACCGCTTCATCACCGTGCCAGTCCTCCGGCAGCAACTCCTGCGGCAGGTAAGGATCCAGGAAGGGAAACTCCCGGTATTCGTGAACCAGCGTGAAGCGACGGACGAAGCACTCGGCGGGAAGAAGCCGGCCATCGCCATGGATTCCAGCCTGGCAGCGTTCATATTCGGGCTGGTATTTCTCAATGAAGGCAGCGTAGCGGGCATTGACGGCCGGCAAGTCCCAGCATTGAGAAATCAGGTCGCGGGCATCGGAGAACCCCAGGTGTTGAGCGCGGAATACCTCGATATGTCCGGTGATATCCAGGGACGTAGCAATCTCTTCTACTTCAATCCGAACATCATGGGGCGAAATCCATACCCCGCTGGTCAAAGCGCCGCATCCCAGCCACAGAAGTCTGACCCGCAGCCGGTCTCGCAGCCAACGGCGGTCTTCAGGGATGGAATAAGTGATGAGATACCAGGAACCATCCCAGGGTTTGTTGCGCGGTGGGTGGTAGATGCGCTGGTCGCCTTCCTCCAGGAGCTTGCGCCCCCTGTCGGTCAGGCCATAGAAACTCCTGGCATCGCTGCGCTCCAGAGTGAGCCACCCTTTGCGGGTCATGCGCCACAGGACACTTCGCACCGCCGCCTCAGACATATCCAACTGGCCCAGCAGTGTTATGAGGCTGTCCACCGCAACCGGACCTGGTCGAAAGCGCAGGTAGTCACCGTATAGTGTGAACACTTTGTCCTGAGATCGCATTGCCCTGGAACCTTGGGTCGCCATTACCGGAGAGGTTGTTTCGGTTTTCGTACGACCGTAATTCTAGTGAAAATTATATCTGGTGTCAAGTGAGGGCACAACACCCCACGGAGTAGTCTCAGCGACGGCGTATCCCACCCGATTGGGTGGGCAGGGAGAGGGAAGTGGAGAATGGAAAGTGGAGATTGGAGATTGCCATGGGCGCAGCAATCTCTAATCTCTAATCGCCAATCTCACAACTGCAACGGAATCCGCGCTCGAACATGCGTACCCTCGCCTGGGCGGCTTGCGATTTCCAGGCTGCCGCCGGCTGCTTCGGCGCGCTCGCGCATCGTCTGCAGGCCAAAACACGGCCAGGCGCTGCGCCTGGGGTTGTTCGGGTCGAAGCCGCGCCCATCATCCTCGATTGTGACCTCCGCCCATGCGCCGTTGGCCACGAAGCGCACCCATGCCCGGTCGGCCTGGGCATGTTTGCGCACGTTGGTCAGTGCTTCCTGCACGATGCGGACGAGCTGGATTTCCACCCTCGGGTCGAACGAGAAGGCACTCACCTCGGGAGAGCTGGTCAGTTCGGTTTGCACGCCGGTCTGCTCGGTAAACCGCTGCAGGTACTCCTCCAACACCGGGAACAGGCCGCGGCCCTTACCAATGGTGGTCCGGAGGCCCAAAATGGCTTCTCGCACATCGGCGTAGACCTCCTGGGCAGCCTCCTCCAGTTGCTGCAACTGGGCACGGGCAGGTTCTACCTGCCCCGATTGAAGAAACTCCTGGACTGCCTGGGTCTTGGCGTTCACGTAGCTGAGCACCTGCGCCAGACCATCGTGCATCTCACGAGCGATGCGCTCCCGCTCGGTAGCCACGGCTAGGGCCTGAACCTGCTCGTACAGACGAGCATTCTCGATAGCAATAGCGGCCTGGGTGGCAAACATCGTGAGCAGTTCCTGGTCTTCCAGGCTGAACTCGTTGGCCGCGGCCTTATCCGCCAGGTACAGATTGCCGACAGTCTGTCCTTTGAAGATCACCGGCACGCCGAGGAAGCTTTTCATGGGCGGGTGGTTGGGTGGGAAACCGACGGAGCGCGGGTCTTGCTGGATGTGTGGGACGCGGATGGGCCGGCCTTCCCGCAGCACAGCGCCAAGCAATCCGCGCCCCCGGGGCAGTGGCCCCATGCGCGCGCGCTCCTCCCCACTGAGACCCGAGGTGATGAGGGAGTGGATGTGGCCGGCCTCGTCCAGCACCCCCAGAGCGCCGTACCGGGCGTCCGCCAGCCGCCGGCTGAGGTCCACGACCTTCTGAAGCACAGCCTCCCGCGACAGTTCGGCTGTCAGGGACAGGCTGGCCTCGTGAAGGGTGCGCAATTGCTCGTTGCGACGTTTTGCCTGACCTTCCAGGTGTTTGAGCCGGCGCCATAGAAACAAGGCGATGGCGCCGGTCAACAGCACGCCGGCCATGACGACCAGGAGCGGTTGCGATGAGGTGACGGCGGGAAGCGAATCCAGGAGGCCTGCCCTGAATTCGAGCGTCGTGAAGATCGTGGCGGAAAGAAGGACGACACCTCTAGCCGAGCGACCTGGGTTCACACCGTCTCCTAACGTCAGATGGTTGCGCCGGCAACCGACGGGATTCA
>JBHHTZ010000635.1:0-2808 GCA_046753605.1 Anaerolineae bacterium | reverse complement strand
GCACTCAAGATCAGTTCGCCGGATATCATCCACAAAAGTGATGTTGGCGGCGTGCGCCTGAACCTGGACTCCGCTGAAGCGGTAAAGCAAGCCTATGACGACATGCTGGCAGCAGTGGGCCGTGCCCGACCGGGCGCCCGGACAGGGGATGTCTTGGTGAGCAAGATGGCGCGTCCGGGTCTGGAGGTCATCGTGGGGATGAATCGCGATCCGCAGTTCGGCCCGGTCATGCTGTTCGGTCTCGGAGGTGTCATGGTGGAGATCTACCGGGATGTGAGCCTCAGGCTTCTTCCCTTCACCCGTGACGATGCTCTCAGCATGATCCGGGAAATCAGGGGGCATGAACTTCTGGCGGGGTATCGCGGCCAGCCGGCGGTGGATGAGCAGGCACTGGCGGACTGCCTTCTGGCGGTGGCAGACGTGGCCGAAAGCCATCCGGAGATCGTCGAGATCGATCTGAATCCAGTCTTTGCTTACTCGGACGGGATCGTGGTCGTGGATGCGAGGATCATTGAGGGGACAGACGGTTGACCCTCAGCCGCCGGCCATGGTGCGCAACTGCTGGGGATCCAGGATGTGGATGCGTTTATAGCCGGTGTCGACAACACCCTTGTCGCGGAAATTGGCGAGGGTCTGCGTGACAAATTCGCGGTGCGTTCCGAGCATCTCGGCCAGGTTTTGATGGCTGAAGCCGGCCACCTCGTAGGTCTCTTCATCCATCAGGAGCAGGAGCAGGCCGGCCAATCGAGCCGGCGTGGTGAGGGGAGTGCGGGTGTAGACCCGCTGGATGTGTTCCAGTTGCTTGATCAGGTCGAGGACCAGCCGCGCCACCAGATCGGGCATGTCCTTCTGTAGTTCGTTGATGTCGCTCGCGGCGATGGCGCTCACTTCAACCGGGGTCACTGCCTCGGCCGTCAGGTAGTGGGGCCGGCCAGTCAGCACGGTGGCTCCAAAGAAAGAGCCTGGACCAAGGTAGTCGGCGACCACGCGGCGCGTATCATCGACCCGGTGGTAAAGCTGGACCCGCCCTCTGTGTATCAGGTACAGGGCGGTGGCCGGCTCGCCGGGCCGGAAAAAGACATGGCCTTGGGGATACCTCTCCAGGGAGATCATCTCGCCGGGTCGTTCAGGGCCGCCCGACACTTCACCAGACACAGTCATGTATTGCAGTGTGATCATACCTTGATTATAGGCTCTCCCATGACGCCTGTCAACACCTCAAATTCGCTCGCCGGCCAAAGTGTGCTATGATCAGCTTCAGCATGAAGGGACGCGATCCGTGACCTCTCGAAGCAGCCGCATGGCGCGCGCCGCCGGCATCGTCATGGTGGCGTTCGTGCTCAGTCGTCTGTTGGGGCTGGCGCGAGAGATGGTCATTGCTCGACAGTTCGGCACGAGTCTCGAGTTGGCGGCCTACCTGGCCGCCTTTCGTGTGCCCGACTTCATCTTCTACCTCATCGCCGGCGGCGCCCTGGGGTCAGCGTTCATTCCCACGTTCACCGAATACCTGACGGTCGGCACCGAGGAAGAGGCCTGGCAATTGGCCAGCGCCGTGTTCAACCTGCTGGCGCTGGTGCTCACAACGGCCGCGATTGTGGCAGCCATCCTTGCCCCCCTCCTGGCGCGGCTCATTGTGCCCGGTTTCGATCCGGCAGCGCAGGCGCTTACCGCTCGCCTGATGCGACTCATGCTGATTGCGCCGGTCGTGTTCGGCATCAGCGGGCTGGCGATGGGCGTCCTTCACTCTCACCAGCATTTCCTTGTGCCGGCCCTGGCGCCCGCGTTGTACAACCTGGCTATCATTCTGGCGGCCTTGCTTCTGGGTCCCAGCATGGGCGTGCGCGCCCTGGCCGTTGGGGTTGTGGCCGGCGCGCTGCTGCACTTGCTGGTTCAGCTCCCCATGGTGGCCCACGTTGGTGCTCGCTACACGCCGCTTCTCGGCCTGGGCCACCCGGGGGTCCGGGAAGTTGCCCGGCTCATGGGGCCGCGAATCCTGGGCCTGGCGGCCGTTCAAGTTAACTTCGTGGTCAACACCATCCTGGCATCGGGGTTGGGGGCGGCGGCGCTGCCGGCCCTCAACTATGCCTGGCTGTTGATGATGTTGCCCCAGGGTGTTTTCGCCATGGCGCTGGCGACGGTGGCATTTCCCACCTTCTCGGAACTGGCAGCGCGGAACGATGCCGCCGGTCTGCGCCAAACGCTGTCGGCCACGTTGCGCACCGTTCTCTACCTGACGGTGCCGGCCAGCGTTGGGCTGCTGGTGCTGCGCACGCCGGTGATCGAGGTGCTGCTCCAGCGCGGCGCCTTCACCCAGGCCTCCACCGACGCGGTGGCCTTCGCGCTGCAATTCTATGCGCTGGGCCTGTTCGCCCACGCAACGGTGGAGATCGTTGCCCGCGCCTTCTACGCGCTGCACGACACGCGGACACCGGTGGCAATTGGGCTGGGCGCCATGCTCGTCAACGTCCTGCTCAGCCTGGCCCTGATTCGACGTCTGTCCTTCGGCGGGTTGGCGCTGGCGAACACGCTGGCCACCGTCGGCGAGATGGCGGTGCTGATGTGGCTCATGCGCCGCCGGCTGGGCAGCCTGGATGTGAGCCGGCTGGTCGGTTCAGTGCTGCGAATTCTCGTGGCCGCTGGCTTGATGGCGGCTGCTTTGTTCAGCTTTTCGCGGGGCTTGCCAGGTGCTGACCCGCTGCTGGTGACTGCCGGCGGCATCATCATCGGGGTTGTGCTGTATGTCGGGATCACCGCTCTCGCCGGCTCAGACGAGGTCAGCGCGGTTCTACGCCTGATGGAGCGCCGGCA
>JBHHTZ010000634.1:0-2810 GCA_046753605.1 Anaerolineae bacterium | reverse complement strand
GCGAAGTTCCGCGCGGTGCTGCCGGCGCCACCAGCGTCCCACCGGATAACCGAGCATCTTCGCTACATCGCCCGTCACACGGATAATGGGAACCCAGGCCACTGCTCGCAAACGCCGGCCCCATGACCCCCCCCGCGTCAGCCGCCACAGTCGTAGCACAGGTGGGCGAAACATCAGGCCGGCCCCCACTATCAACACGCCCCACGCCAGACCACGTCCGCGCCCGCGCTCAGCCTGGCGATTGAAATCGCGGCAACCCTTCGACAAGCCCTTCGATAAACTCAGGACGAGGCTCAGGACGTCGCCCTTGCGAAGCCGGCCCTTCGGGCTGAGCCTCAGGACGAAGCCTGCGCCGGCTGGAGATCGGTCGCCGAAGGGCGATCCTTCAACTGCCGAAACGCGGGCAGGCTGAGTAGCAACAATCCGCAATCCGCAATCTGCAATCTGCAATCTGCAATCTGCAATCTGCAATCCCTCCACCGGCAGGCCACGAACCGCCACATGCAGCAGAGCTGGCACTGCGACAAGATACGTCGCGTACCGAATTGCGTGGCGCATCGGCCAGAGGTCGGCCTTGCCATCCCCGCGCGCGTAGTGAAAGTATTGCCAGAAGAACTGGCGCAGCGACCGGCGGGGGCGGAAGTGGGCGGTGGCGTTTGGCGCGAAGGTGATGCGATAGCCATCTTCCCGCAGCCACAGATCGAACAGCAGGTCCTCGCAGAAGTCGAGCCATTCGGGGTAGCCGCCCAGGTTCTGCCAGACGGACTTGCGGAAGGCGATGGAGCGACTCGATGGGAGGAAACGATCCGGGTTGACGTCGTCAATGACCGGCAGGGTGGTGGCACCCAGGGCGGTCTCGAAGATGGTCTGCGGGTCCGCGACGAAAAAGCCGGCTACCACATCGGGCGGCGGGTCTTGCTCGAAGGGAGCCATCAGGTTTTGCAGCCAGTCGAGCTCCAGCCGCGTGCCGGCGTCGGCGCCGGCGATGAGCTCCGTCTCCGCGGCGTGGATGGCGATGTTCCGCCCCCGGGAGATGTTGGCGCCGGGCGCTTCGATCACCCGCAGCGGCAGCTTGCCGGCGGACTCCCACTCGCGCAGGACGTCTACCGTGCCGTCGGTGGACCCGCCATCGACGATGATCACCGCATCGGGCCGGCGGGTCTGCCGCCGCAGCGACTCGAGGAGTCCCGAAATCGAGTCGGCTTCGTTTAGGACCGTCGCGATGACAGTCGCTTTCTTCCTCATGGCCTGCGAGATTCACATGGGGCGCCGAAAGTCTCGCGCAAGGGGCGCATACAGAACTTGGGGGAGCAAGCGCCGATTGAGTAGCATAGCGTATCGAAATCAAGCGAGCAGCTCTGTGAAGTGACCCGCTTGGCCTCGATACGTCTGGTTTCGACAGGCTCAACCCAAGTCGCTCCTACTCGGCCGGCGCTGGACTCACTCCTTCCGCACGCCCCCCCAACTCGTAGACGCGCCCTCACGAAAGCACGACGTTGGTCGGGAGACCTCAGCAAATGAGGTGGGTGGGTGCCGGTCAGCCGTCGGCGGTCGCGAGATTGGCCAGCCGCTGCGTGATTGCCGAGACGAGGTCCGCTTTCGCGATACGGCGGGCCTGGTGGATGGCCTGTTTCACTGCCCCGGCGCGCGAGCGCCCATGCCCAATGACCACATGACCCTGGACACCCAGCAGTGGCGCAGCACCTACTTCGGCGTAGTCGGATCGCCGGCGCAGATCGGCCATGGCCGGCGTGAAGAGGTCCCGACTGACGGGGGCCGGCAGCCGCGTTCCCACCTCCGCCTCTACCAGATCCAGCATGAGGTTGGAGAGGCTCTCGATGCACTTCAGCAATACATTGCCCACCAGACCATCGCACACTACCACGTTGACACGGCCGTGGATTACGTCCAGGGCTTCGACATTGCCGACAAAGTTCAGGCCACTTTCCGCTAGCAGTGGGAATGCCGCCTGCGTGAGGCTGTCGCCCTTGCTATCCTCGACACCGTTGGTCAGTAACGCCACTGTGGGATCGGCGATACCCTCGACGCGCTCGACGTACAGGCTACCCATCAACCCAAACTGCAACAGATGGACTGGCTTGCAGTCCACGTTGGCGCCGACGTCCCAGAAGAACGTGCGGGGTTGCAGTCCCAGGACCGGCACGCCGGCGGCCGGCCGTTTGATGCCAGGAATTCGGCCCAGAATGAGCACAGCAGCGACCATGCCGGCGCCCGTGTGGCCGACGGTGGCCAGCGCATCCACGTCGCCGCGCTTCACCATCTCCGTGGCCACCACGATGGAGGCCCCAGGCCTGGCGCGCACAGCGGCTGCCGGCGCTTCTTCCATCCTGATCACGTCGGTGGCTTGTGCGATCTCCAGGGCCAGGCCGGCTGTGTCGTGGCGAGCCAGCTCATCCTCCACCACACCCGGCTGACCGACCAGCACGAGGGTGGTGTCCGGCATCTCTCGGGCCGCCTGGACAGCGCCGGCGACGGTCTCGCGTGTGGCGAAGTCGCCCCCCATTACATCGACTGCAATTCTCATCGGCTACTCGTTTGTGAAATGCAAACCTCTGATTCGTAGTAACCGCTTATGAATCTTGAGAAAATAATCCGGCAACAGCGCGTTGCTTCTTAGCCGGCACCCGCTCACATGTCATTCCGAACGGAGTCCTTCGGCAGGCTCAGGATAAACTCCGCGGAGTGAGGAATCCCTGCTACCTTGCAAGAAAGGACAGGACTCGTTGGTAAGTGAATCACCACGCTCGAAGAGAAGATTGGCTTCTTCCCCAGCGAAATCCGCCTTCTTA
>JBHHTZ010000633.1:0-2811 GCA_046753605.1 Anaerolineae bacterium | reverse complement strand
ATCCTGCCGCCCATCAGCGACGTGCCGGCGCTCCAGCAGAACTCCGACGTGAAAGTCCTGCTGGCGCCCAGCGACCGCACCATCTTCATCGCCATGAACAACAACGATGAAGTGTTGAGCGATGTCCGCGTGCGCCAGGCGCTCAACTACGCGGTGGACAAGCAGGAGATCATCGACAGTGTGCTGTTCGGTGCGGCCGAGGCTCTGGATGCGCCGATGGCGTCCAGTCTGTTCGGCTACTGCGCCCAGCAGCCCTACGAGTACAATCCCGAGAAGGCCAAGAAGCTCCTGGCCGATGCCGGCGCTGAAAACATCGAGCTCAACTTCATCTCGCCGACGGGCCGGTACGTGCAGGACTTCCAGGCATCCCAGGCCATTGCCGGCTATCTGAGCGAGGTCGGCGTCAAGTCCACAGTGTCAACCATGGACTGGCCGTCCTACGTTGGGGCCATCCTCACACCACCGGACGAGAACGAGCAGGACCTCCATCTCCTGGGTTGGGCGCCCAGCTACCTGGACGCGGCCCAACAGATGGTGCAGTTCGACTCTTCGCAGGCTCCGCCCAACGGTCTCGAGACCTCGTTCTACAGCAATCCAAAGGTGGATGAGCTGATTGACGCGGCGGGGCAAGAGACGGACCCGGCGAAGCGGAAAGACCTGTACTGCCAGGCTTCCGGGATCATCTGGGACGAGGCGCCCTGGATATTCCTGTGGGTGCAGCGCTTCCCCATCGTCTACCGGTCCGACATTGCCAACGTGGACTCCCACCCGACGGAGAAGTTCGCCGCTATCTACGCGAAGCCGGCCAAGTAGGAGCAGGGGAGCAAGGGAGTAGGGGTGCAGGGGAGAAAGGGTGCAGGCGAGAAAGGTCATGTCTCTGCTGGAAACTAGACATTTCGCCCCTGCTCCTCTGCTCCCCTGCATCCCTGCTCCCCTGCACATAAGGCGGCGTCAGCCACGATGACTTCGTTCCCGCGATACATAGCGCAACGCCTTCTCGCTGCGGTTGTCACGCTGATCGGCGTTTCGCTGATTATCTTTCTGCTGGTACGGCTGTTGCCCGGCGACCCGGCCCGGGTCATTGCCGGCCTGCTGGCCACACAGCAGGACGTTCAGCGCATCCGAGTCCAGTTGGGGCTGGAGCGTCCCCTGCCTGTGCAGTACGCGCTGTTCTTTGGCCATCTGATGCACGGCGATCTGGGGACGTCGGCGCGGACGCAGGAGCCGGTGCTGCGGGAGATTCTGGCCCGGCTGCCGGCCACGATGAAGCTGGCGGCCATCAGTATGACTATTGCGGGCCTCTTCGGCGTGCTAGGCGGCGTGCTGGCAGCCTACCGCCGCAACTCCAAGCTGGACTTCCTGATCTCTGTCGGAACGTTGTTTGGCATATCGATGCCGGTATACTGGCTTGGGTTGATGCTCATCGTGCTGTTTGCCGTGCGGCTGCATTGGCTGCCGGCAGCCGGCTCCGAGAAGCCCACCAGCTACATCATGCCGTCCCTCACCCTGGCTGCGTTCTCCGTGGCTCTGGTGGCTCGAATGACCCGCTCCAGCATGCTGGAGGTACTCGGCGAGGACTACGTCCGGACAGCTCGGGCAAAGGGCCTCGGTGAACGAGTCGTGGTCTTGCGCCACGCACTGCGCAATGCACTGATCCCCATCATCACCGTGATCGGCCTCCAGTTTGGGGCCTTGCTGGGGGGCGCTGTGCTGACAGAGACCGTTTTCGGCTGGCCGGGCATGGGCCAACTGCTCGTTAACTCCATCTTTTCCCGCGACTACCCGATGGTGCAGGGGCTCGTGCTCGTTTTCTCGTTCTTGTTCATCCTGGTCAATCTGGTGGTGGACATCACTTACGCGTACATCGATCCCCGGATTCACTATGGCTGAAGCTGTCGCGGTTTCTTCACCGCAACTCCGAACCCGACAACGTCGCGATGCCTGGCGGCGGTTTCGCCGGCAGACGCCGGCCATGCTCGGCCTCACCATTTTCCTGATTCTGATCCTGGCCGCCATCGCTGCGCCTGTCATCACGCCCTACGATCCAGAGAAGCTGAAGCTGGTCGATGCCCTGATCCACCCTAACCTGGCCCATCCTCTGGGCACCGACCACCTGGGACGTGATATGCTGGCGCGGATTCTGTACGGTGGCCGGCTGTCCCTGATGATCGGGTTTCTGGCCGTCGGCATTGGTCTGGTGGTGGGCATGCCCCTGGGCGCTGTCTCTGGCTACTACGGCGGCTGGGTAGACATGCTCGTCCAACGAATCGCCGACGTCCTGCTCTCGTTTCCCAGTATCCTTCTCGCCCTGGCGCTGGTAGCCGCGCTCGGGGTGGGATTGAGGAACGTGATCATCTCGGTCGGCGTCAGCGCCATTCCGTCCTTCATTCGCCTGGTTCGAGGCTCTGTTCTCACAATTCGCGAGCAGACCTACGTGGAAGCCGCCAGGTCTGTGGGTGTCAAAGATCATGTGATCCTGCGCCGGCACATCCTGATCAACGCCCTGGCGCCGGTCATTGTGCAGGCCACCCTCAACCTGGGTACGGCGATCCTGGTGGCAGCCGGCCTCGGCTTCCTGGGGCTGGGTGTCCAACCGCCGACCCCGGAGTGGGGCGCGATGCTGGGCGAAGGCCGGCAGTACATCTTCAGCGCATCCTACATGGCCACGTTTCCTGGGCTGGCTATCTTCTTGGCCGTGTTGGGCTTCAATCTTATGGGCGATGGCCTGCGCGACGCCCTGGACCCGCGCCTGCGCGACTAGTACAGCTCGGCGGAAATCCTTCACCAGTTAGATCAAGACAGCATCCTGAG
>JBHHTZ010000632.1:0-2812 GCA_046753605.1 Anaerolineae bacterium | reverse complement strand
ACCTGGGTTGCCCAACTCATTCTGAATGCACCCTAATGAATTGGGACGTAAGCTCGCCTATTTCGGGATCCCGGGTTCTCAGATTAAGGATCTAATCGACTGGAAAGAGCTCCTCGGCCACCGGACAGGAGTGGAGGTACTCGTTCACCCCGATGTCGCCATCGCCATAACTATTGCAATAATTTGCCATTTGTGGTATTATATTCGCATGGAATTCGAGCGTTTGCTAGAGATTGTAGGCGACGAACCGGTCTTCGAGACGGGCCTCCTCCTGGCCGGCGACGTGGATCCAGCCAACGTGCGCCGGCAGCTTTCGCGGTGGACCAAGGCGGGCCGCCTCTACCAGCTTCGGCGCGGGCTGTATGCACTCGCACCCCCCTTCCAGAAGGTTAAGCCCCATCCCTTCCTGGTCGCGAACCGCATGGTACGCGGTTCCTACGTCAGTCTCCAATCCGCTCTGGAGTATCATGGTCTGATTCCAGAGTACGTGCCGGTTGTCACCAGTGTCACTACGGCACGGCCGGCGCGCTGGGACACGCCGGTGGGGATCTTCGAGTTCCGCCACATCAGAACCGACCTGTTGTACGGCTATCGGCTTGTGGAGGTAGTGACGGGGCAGCGAGCTTTCGTCGCTGTGCCCGAAAAGTCTCTGCTGGATATCATCTACTTGCAGCCGGGCGGCGACTCGCCGGCCTACCTGCAGGGACTTCGACTGCAGAATCTGGAGCACCTGGACCTGGTCGAACTGCAACGCCAGGCTCACCTTGCGGACAGTCCAAAACTGCGCCGCGCCGCCTCACGCGTTGCGGACCTGGCGCGCGCTGAGGCCCTGGAATATCAGACCTTATGAAAGAGTATCTCGCTGAGCTCGTCCGTACCTCGCCAACACCGACCCGCGCGCGAAACGTAGCACGCGAGTATCTACAGGCCAGGATCCTGGGCTGCCTCCAGCGCGCCGGGGCAATGATTCCTCTTGCTTTTCACGGCGGCACAGCCCTTCGCTTCCTATACGCCAGTCCCCGCTACTCGGAAGACCTGGACTTTGCGCTGGAGCAGGCCAGCCCGCAGTACGGCTTGCACGCTTATCTGAGAGCTATTCGCACAGAATTCGCCTCAGAAGGCTATGCCGTGGAACTCAAGGTGAATGATCAGAAGGTGGTCCACAGCGTATTCGTGCGTTTCCCCGGACTGCTTTACGAATTAGGGCTTTCACCTCACCAGACCCAGGTACTCTCTGTGAAGATCGAGGTTGACACAAAACCACCGGCCGGGGCAGTGCTGGCAACTACGGTACTCCGTCGCTTCGTGACCCTCCAGCTTCAGCATCACGATCGGGCGTCGCTGCTGGCCGGCAAGCTGCACGCCATTCTGCAACGGCCCTATCTCAAGGGAAGGGACGTCTACGACCTGTTGTGGTATCTCAGCGATCCCAATTGGCCGGCGCCTAACCTGACGCTGCTCAATAACGCCCTGCAACAGACGGGCTGGGATGGCCCTCTTCTCACTGAGGACAACTGGCAGGAGATTGTGCGCCGCCGGCTGGAAGGGCTGGCCTGGGATCAGGTGTTAGCCGACGTCGGCCCTTTCCTGGACCCCAGTGCCAATCTAGATCTCTTGACTCGTGAAAATGTGATGAGTGTGCTTGGGCAGGGCAGGTGAAGTCATGCTTAAAGAGTGCACCTCTACAAAATCGCCGGCTCCGTGTACTCCCCGAACACCTCCCGCAGCGTGTCCATAATCTCCTGCAACGTCGCGTACGCCTTCACCGCCTCCAGGATGTAGGGCATCATGTTGTCTTCGCCCTCAGCGGCGCCGGCCAGGGCGTTCAGCGTCCGCCGCACCGCCGCACCGTCTCGCTCGCGGCGCAGTTGCTCCAGCCGCCGGCACTGTCGGTCGTACCCCGCCGGGTCCATCTCCAGCAGCGGAATGTGGAGCGGCTCCTCGTCCTCGTACTCGTTCACCCCGACGACGATCCGCTCCATGTGGTCGATCTCGGCCTGGTAGCGAGCTGCCGCGTCGGCGATTTCGCGCTGGAAGAACCCCAGCTCGATGGCCCGGATGACGCCGCCCAGGTCGTCGATGGTGTCGAAGTAACGTCGCGCGTCGGCCTCCATCTCGTCGGTGAGCGCCTCGACGAAGAAGCTGCCGCCCAGGGGATCGATGGTGTTGGTGACGCCGCTCTCGTGGGCGATGATCTGCTGCGTCCGCAGCGCGACCTTGGCCGCGAACGCGCTGGGCAGGGCCAGCGCCTCGTCCATGGAGTTGGTGTGGAGGGACTGGGTGCCGCCCAGCACGGCTGCCAGGGCCTGGATCGCCACGCGCGCCACGTTGTTTTCCGGCTGTTGGGCGGTCAGGCTGGCGCCGGCGGTCTGGGTGTGGAAGCGCATCCACCACGAGCGTGGATTCTTCGCGCCGTAGGTCTCCCGTATCTCGTGCGCCCAGATGCGGCGCGCGGCGCGATACTTGGCGATCTCCTCGAAGAAGTCGTTGTGGGCATTGAAGAAGAAACTCAGCCGTGGGGCGAAGTCGTCGATGTCCAGCCCGCGCTCCAGCGACCAGTTCACATACTCCAGACCATCAGCCAGGGTGAAGGACAGCTCCTGCACGGCCGTTGAGCCGGCTTCGCGGATGTGATAGCCGCTGATGGAGATGGGGTTCCACAGCGGCAGGTGCTCGGCGCCGAACTCGACGGTGTCCACCACCAGGCGCATCGACGGCTCGGGCGGGAAGATGAACTCCTTCTGGGCGATGTACTCTTTGAGGATGTCGTTCTGGATGGTGCCGCGCAGCTTGTGCATGGGCACGCCCTGCT
>JBHHTZ010000631.1:0-2813 GCA_046753605.1 Anaerolineae bacterium | reverse complement strand
GTGGTCGCCCCGCTGGAGACGATCTCGGCCCTGACGCCTGGCGCGGCGCTTTTCGCCACGCTCACGGCCGAGCCGGCGACCACCCAGGCCCCGGCCGAAGCAAGGCCGGTCACCCCCACACCCCGGCCGCCCACCGCGACACCGCGCGGCGCGACGCCGACGCCTCGGCCACCGACGCGCACGCCTCGCCCGCCGACAGCGACCGTAAGGCCGGCCACGCCCACACCCCTGGCGCCACCCGAGGCTCCGATCCCGACCATCGGCCCGGAGACGTACCTGGACATTACGCAGCAAGTCGGGAGTTCCGGCGACGCCTGGACCCTGGCCGACATCCGCGTCGGGTTGCACCCGAAGAGAGTCCGTATCGTCTGGGAGATGGGCGAACGCCGCGACACGGCCCCGCTGACAGAGATCGTGGAGGCAGACAACACCAAGACTGCCTTCCCGCGACGAGGCAGTCTGCTGGACCCCTCGTGGGGGGCGGCCCGGATCGATGTAATGCTGCACGACTGCTACGCCTACGGGGTGCCGCTGAACGACATGCTGCCCATCACCATGCCCAATAGCCAGCTCGTAACAAAGGTTGGTGTGCATCCGACGTTCGACGACGCCCTGCTGGGATTCTCCATTGGGTTGTCCAGGCCGGCAGCCTACGAGGTTTTCACACTCACCGATCCGGTGCGGATCGTCATCGACGTGATCACGCAACCGTGAATCGTAAAACGTGAAACGTGATGCGTGAAACGTAGGGCAACTACGAAGAAAGTATCTTCACGTTTCACGGCGTCCAAGACTATACCAACGCGGTCCTACCGCATAGTTAGCCAGCAGGAGGTACTACTCTCAAGCACACATGGACCTTTTCGAGCACAGCCGGCAAGACCAGGTTCAGCGTGAAGCACCGCTGGCGGCCCGCATGCGGCCGCGGACGCTGGACGAGTTTGTGGGGCAGGAGCACATCGTGGGTGAAGGCCGGCTGCTGCGCCGCGCCATCCAGGCGGATAGGCTTTCGTCGCTGATCTTCTGGGGACCGGCCGGCACCGGCAAAACCACGCTGGCCAGCATCATCGCCAACACAACCGAATCCCATTTCGCGGCCCTCAGCGCCGTCCTGGCCGGCGTCGCCGATCTGCGCCAGGTCATCGCCGAGGCGAAGGAGCGACGCAACCTGTATGGCCGGCGCACCATTTTGCTCATCGACGAGATCCACCGCTGGAACAAGGCTCAGCAGGACGCCATGTTGCCCCACGTTGAAGATGGCACCGTCATTCTCGTCGGCGCTACGACGGAGAACCCGTACTTCTCCATCATCGCTCCCCTCGTCTCGCGCTCTCGCATCTTCCAACTGGAGTCGCTGTCCCAGGAGAACCTGCGGGCGATCCTTCAGCAGGCATTGGACGATCCTGATCGTGGCTACGGGCGGCGCAAAATCGCTGTCACCGACGAGGCCATAGCCCACATCGTCAACATGGCCGGCGGCGACGCCCGCAACGCTCTGAACGCTCTGGAGTTGGCCGTCGAGACCACCCCACCCGACGACGGCGTCATCCGCATCGACCTGGCAGTGGCCGAGGAATCGATCCAGCGGCGGGCGCTGCGCTACGACCGGGGCGGCGACGAGCACTACGACACCATTTCGGCCTTCATCAAAAGCATTCGCGGCTCCGACCCCGACGCGGCGCTGTACTGGCTGGCCAAGATGATCTACGCCGGCGAGGACCCGCGCTTCATCGCTCGCCGGCTGGTCGTCCACGCCTCGGAAGACATCGGCCTGGCCGACCCCCTGGCGCTGGTCGTCGCCACAGCCGCCGCCCACGCCGTGGAATACGTCGGCATGCCCGAGGCGCGGCTCAACCTGTCCGAAGCCACGCTGTACCTGGCCACCGCGCCCAAGTCCAACTCCGTGCTGTCCATCATGCAGGCGCTGGAGGACGTAGAGCGCGAGGGCGAAACTGAGGTTCCCACGCACTTGAAAGACGCCAGCCGCGACGCCGAAGGACTGGGGCACGGCCAGGGCTACCGCTATCCGCACAGCTTCGCCGGCCACCACGTGGCGCAGCAGTACCTGCCGGCGGCGCTGCGGGGCCGGCGGTGGTACGAGCCGGGCGACCAGGGGTATGAGCAGGAGATTGCCGAACGGCTGGCGAAGTGGCGGGCAGTGCAGGGGCAAGCGTCGCCGGAGGTTAGAGATTAGTGCCCACAGCGAGGACCCCATGATCAACTGGAAATCCCCCGCGTAGATGCTCAGGGCCATGCGTTTGGATAAGGAGTGAAATGGAGAAGATGAGCATCGAACAGTCCTATCTCGCATTGTCCAGGTTCTTTGATGCCTGGGTACGGATCATGGAAATGCGAACCCGTCGCATGGAGGTCGAGGATGCAGGACTTGGCAACCTGAGAACGCTGATCATCTCCCCGCCAACGGATGCAGGCATCGGCGTGCTGGCCCGGGCGAACGCCGGCGGGGAAACGCATGTCTTGTGTTTTTCCGAGGCGTTGGAGAAGATCGCCAGGCAGTACGCGACTCGGCGCCACATAGCCGGCCTGAAGACGTGCCGTGCCGGCTTCTTTGGTATACCATTTGAGGCGGGCTATTTCGATGCCGTCTTTGCCAACTGTTTCTTCGACTTCTGCCCGGACAACGTGTTCGATGAGATCATCGGTGAAACGCGGAGGGTCTTGAAGGAAGACGGCGCGCTGTTTGCGGTGTACATGGACTTTCCCGCCGATTCTATCGGCCAGACGTGGGTGGCCCTTTGCCGCAGGTTCCCCTCCATCAGCCAGGGGTGTCGTCCGGTGGATATCAGGCCGGC
>JBHHTZ010000630.1:0-2818 GCA_046753605.1 Anaerolineae bacterium | reverse complement strand
GGAGACCTTCGGCGATCCAAGGGAGCGGCTGAGTGGTTACAACGTGACAACGTGCCGGCGTGCTAGCGAGCCGCGGCCGCCGCGCGCACCCGAACCCGCGCCCGCCGCTTCGTATACACATCGATCAGGACCGCCAGGATGAACACCACGCCCTTGATCACCTGCTGATAGTACGAGGGAACGTCAAGCAGGTTCAGGCCGTTGGACAGGGTGCCCATGATGAAAGCTCCCACCACCGTGCCTGGCACGCCGCCGGTGCCTCCGAAGAGGCTGGTACCGCCCAGCACCGGCGCTGCGATAGCGTCCAGCTCGAACCCGATGCCGGCGGTCGGCTGGGCCGACCACAGCCGGGCTGTGAGGAGCACTCCGCCCAGGGCAGCCATGAGGCCACTGATCATGTATACGATCAGCTTGTCCCGTGCCACAGAAATGCCGGCCAGGCGCGCCGTCTCCTCGTGACCGCCGATTGCTCGTAGGTGGAGCCCGAATCGCGTCTGATTCAGAACCCAGGTTGTGATGGCGACCATGACCAGCATGACGATCACGGGCACGGGGAGCCCGAATAGTCGGCCTGTCCCCCAGAAACGGAAGCTCTCATCCAGCCCGGCGATGGGCCGGCCCTGCGTGTATACCAGCGTGAACCCCCGAGCGATGCCCAGCATGGCCAGCGTGGCCACGAAGGGTGGGATGTCGCCGGCCACGACCATGAGGCCGTTCACCAGGCCGATCACTGATCCGACGAACAGCGCGGCCGCGATAGCCGGATACGTACCCCAGCCGTGTCTGACCGCCAGGCCGGCCGCCAGGGCGCCGCACAGCGCCATCACCGAGCCGACGGACAGATCGAGGCCGGCGCTTAACAGCGCGTACGTCATCCCGATGGCCACGATGATCAGAATCGAGGTCTGGACCGCGACGTTCAGCAGGTTCGATACTGTCAAGAACCGGTCCGACAGCACCGCGAAGAAACCCACCATGACCAGCAAGACCAGCAGGACACTCCCTTGACGAAGCGCCGGCCGCAGTTGTCTCAGCACCTTCCTCCTCCAGCTATTCACCCATCAGCCATCCGCCATCTAGGTATCCAGCCACCCAGCCATCCAACCATCCAGCCATCCCCCCTACCCCCCCGTCGCCGCTCGCATGATCACATCCTGGGTGGCTTCGACCCGAGACAGGGCCGCCGTAATCCGGCCCTCGCGCATCACCAGGATTCGGTCGCTCACCCCCAGAATCTCCGGCAACTCCGAAGAGATCATGAGAATGCCAACACCGTCGCGGGCCAGTTGCCCCATGAGAGCGTGAATCTCGGCCTTGGCGCCGACGTCGATTCCGCGGGTGGGCTCGTCCAATACTAGGACTTTCGGCTCCAGTGTCAACCAGCGTGCGATTACCACTTTCTGCTGGTTGCCGCCGCTCAGGTTCCGGACCCGCTGCATGACGCCCGACGTGCGAATGTCCAGCCGATCCACATAGGTCCGCGCCACCTGATTCATGCCGGCGAAGTCCAGAAACCCCAGACGAGATAGACGATCCAGTTGGCTGACGGTGATATTGGAGCGCAAGGCCAGGTTGAGAAACAGCCCCTGGTCCTTGCGATCTTCAGGCACAAAGCCCATACCCAGCTCGATGGCCGCCTGGGGGGAACTGACATTCGCTGGCCGGCCATCGATCCAAATCTGTCCTCGATCAATGGGGTCGATGCCAAATAGCGCCCGCGCCAGGTCCGTGCGCCCGGCGCCCACCAGGCCGGCCATGCCCACAATCTCCCCCCGGCGCAGCTCGAAGCTGATGTCGTGGAGCACGCCGGCCCGCGCGAGTCCTTCGACGCGCAACACCACATCGCCGATGACGACATCGGTTTTGGGATACATTTCCCCCAACTGCCGACCCACCATCATTCGCACCACATCGTCGGCGCTGAGGTCCTGGATTGGCACTGTCGCGACCCACCGCCCGTCGCGCAGAACCGTCACCCGGTCAGCCACCTCGAACACTTCCTCCAGGCGGTGAGTGATGAAGATGATGGAAACGTCCTGCTCGCGCAGCGCCCGCATGACCTCGAACAGCGTGTCCGTCTCCCGCTCAGTCAGCGCGCTGGTCGGCTCGTCCATGACAATGAGATCAGCGTTCAGGGATAGGGCTTTGGCGATCTCCACCATCTGCTGCTCGGCGATGGACAGAGCCGTCAATGGCGTGGTGGGAGCCAGACTCAAGCCCAGTTGGGCTAGCTGACGTTCTGCCTCCTGGTAGAGGTTGGCCCAGTCCACAGTGCCCGGCACGGCGCCAGCCGGCTCGCGTCCAAGGAAAATGTTCTGACCAATGTTCAGCGCAGGGATCAGTGCCAGTTCCTGGTGAATCATGCTGATCCCCAGGTTTTGGGCGTCGGCCGGCGTCTCGATGTGGACCGGTTCGCCGCGCAGGAGGATTGAGCCCTGGTCGAAGGGCAGTGCACCGCCCAGGATTTTCATCAGGGTGGTTTTGCCGGCGCCATTTTCCCCCACCAGCGCGTGGATCTCACCCGTCGCCACCTCCAACGTCACATCGTCCACGGCCTGGACGCCGGGAAACGCCTTTGAAATATGCTCCATGCGGAGTAGTAGTTGATTGGTCATTCGACTTTGAGATGTACTGCGTATTGCGTACTGCGTAATAAAGCGCAGTACGCAATACGCAGTACGCAGTACGTTCCCCTATTGCGCCGTGACAAGCTGCAATGGGACCGGAATGAAGTCGGGCACGCTCTGGCCCTTCAGATGCTGGACAGCGGTCTCGACGCCCAGGCGGCCCATCTCAGCCGGCTGCTGGGCGATGGTGG
>JBHHTZ010000629.1:0-2819 GCA_046753605.1 Anaerolineae bacterium | reverse complement strand
CGGTGGACATGTTCCCCCAGACTCACCACATCGAGACCGTCACAACCCTGCAAAACGCTGTGCGCTGTAGCGATGATCACGCTTGACGATCTTCTGGCAGCAACCGCCGGCCACACCCACGGCCCCGTCCGCGCCACGTCCTTCCGCGACTTCGCCTTCGATTCGCGGCTGATCCAGCCCGGAGAGCTGTTCCTGGCAGTGAAAACGGAGCGCGGCGACGGCCACGACTACATCCGCGAAGCGTGCGAGAAGGGCGCGGCCGGCGTGCTGGCCCAGCACCCCGTCGACCTGGCCGGCCACGACGTCACCTGCATCCTCGTCGATGATACCCAGGCAGCACTCCAGCGGTGGGGCCGCTACATCCTCCAGAAGTACGACGCCGAGGTGATCGGCGTGACCGGCAGCACGGGCAAGACGACGACCAAGGAAGCCATCGCCCACGTGCTGGCCGGCCATTTCCAGGTCTTCAAGAACCCCGGCAACTGGAACGGGCGCTATGGCCTGGCCATCGCCCTGGGCCGGCTGCGTTCCGAGCACCAACTGGCCGTGCTGGAGATGGCCAGCGACAGCCACGGCGAAATCGCCGATCTGGCCGGCATGGCCCCGCCGAAAGTCGCCGTCGTCACCACGGTCCAGCCGGCCCACCTGGACGTCTTCGGCGACCTGGAAACCATCGCCCGCGAAAAGGCCGACCTGGTGCGCGCCTTGCCGCCCGCCGGCACCGCCCTGCTCAACGCCGACGATCCCCGCGTCCGCGCCATGGCCGGCCAAACCGCCGCCAACGTCATCACCTTCGGCCTCGCCCCCGACGCCGACCTCACCGCCACCAACGTCACCGTCACGCCCGAAGGCACCCAATTCACGCTGCACATTTCACGCAATACCCAATACCCAATACCCAATACCCAATTCACATCACGCGACGTGCAACACATCACCGTCTCCCTCCTCGGCCGCCACGCCATCTACCCTGCTCTGGCCGCTATCAGTGTCGGCCTGCTGTACGGCATCGACCTGGACGCGATCATCCAGCGACTGGAGACCCTGGAGCGGGTGCCAGGCCGGCTCAACCCCCTGCCCGGCCGCAACGGCAGCCTGATCCTGGACGACACCTACAACGCCAGCCCCCAGGCCACCATCGCCGCGTTGGACGTGCTGGCTGCGCTGCCGGCCCACCGCCGCGTGGCGGTGCTGGGCGACATGCCGGAACTGGGCCACCAGACCGAGGCCGGCCATCGCCAAGTGGGCCGCCACGCTGCCGGCATCGTCGATCAGTTGGTCTCGAAGGGTGGACATGCGCGGCTCATCGCCGAGGAAGCGGAGCGCGCCGGCCTCGACAGCGACCGCGTGGTAGTCACCTACACCACTGAAGATGCTGTGCGTGCCGCCGGCCAGAATCTGGGGCCGGGGGACGTGGTGTTAGTCAAGGGAGGTCTGGAAGCGCGGATGGAGAGCGTGGTGGGCCAGTTGCTGGCCGATCCGGCTCAGGCGGCGCGCCATCTGGTGCGGCAAGACGCCGCCTGGCAGCAAATCCTCATCCTGCGCCCCGACCGCCCGACCTGGGTCGAGATCGACCTGGGCGCTATCGCCCACAACACGCGGCGGATCAAGGAGATCGTGGGGCCGGATGTGGACGTGATGGTCACGCTGAAGGCGGACGCCTACGGCCACGGCGCGGTCAAGGTAGCCCAGACCGCTCTCAACAACGGAGCCACCTGGCTGGGCGTGGCCTGTCTGCCGGAGGCGCAGGTGCTGCGCGATGCCGGCATCGCCGCCCCCATCCTGATCCTGGGCTACACGCCGGCCTGGCAGGCGCGCGATGCCTTACGCTACGACCTGCGCGCCACAGTGTTCTCGGTCGATGTAGCGCGGGCGTTGTCGAAGGCGGCGGTGGCGCTGAACCGGGAAGCGCGAGTGCACATCAAGGTGGATACCGGCATGCACCGTCTGGGGTTATTCCCCGAAGAGGTCATCGGCTTCATCCAGGCGATCCGCGATCTGCCCAACCTGGTCGTCGAGGGGCTGTTCACCCACTTCTCAGTGGCCGACGATGCGGACGACTGGTATCGGGTTTACACCGGCCAGCAGTTGCAGAAGTTCCAGCGTCTCCTCACGGAGCTGGAGGAGGCCGGCATTCGGATTCCGGTAATCCACGCGGCCAACAGCGCCGGCACGCTGACCTGGCCGGAGGCCCGCTTCAACCTGGTCCGGCCCGGCATCGCCGTCTACGGGTTGGCGCCCTCGCCGGACGTTCCGCTGCCGCCCGATTTCAGGCCGGCGCTGACCTGGAAGACCCAGATTGCCCAGGTGAAGGATCTGCCACCCGGTTCCTACGTGAGCTACGGAGCCACCTACCGCACGGATGACCGCCGACGCATTGCCGTGATCCCCGTTGGCTATGCCGACGGCTTCCGGCGGGCGCCGCGCACCTGGGAGGAGGTGCTCGTGCGAGGCCGGCGAGCGCCCATCGTGGGCCGCGTTTGCATGGACCAGACCATGATCGACGTCACCCACATTGCCGGCGTGCGTCAGGGTGACGAGGTGGTTCTCATCGGCGAACAGGGCGACGACCGCATCACCGCCGAAGAGGTGGCCGAGCGACTGGGAACAATCAACTACGAGGTGGTCTCGGAGATCTTGGCGCGCGTTCCGAGAGTATCGTAGACGCCACTGTTCAATCATCGCGCCACTACCCGAATGTCATTCCGAACGGAGCGCCAGCGGAGTGAGGAATCCCTGAGACCTTACCCAACATATGGGCTGCATTAGACATTATAAGGATTCAGATAAGGAACTCATGAGGGATCTCATAGTGCCAA
>JBHHTZ010000628.1:0-2819 GCA_046753605.1 Anaerolineae bacterium | reverse complement strand
CCTCGTTTCGACAGGCGAGGACAACCTCGTACGCCTGTTGTTGGGCGATCTGTCGCGCTATCGCTTTCCCGATAGCGCCGGTTGCACCGGTGACAAGCGCGACCCGTCTCTTGCTGTCGATGTTGTTCTCCATCTGTAAGCGTTCAGGGGGTAGCTCACGGAGCATCCCGAGTAGGCCGAGACGCAGTCGAGGCCGTATCGAGGGGTGCGGCTCACGCGACGAGACCCTGCTAACCCGCACCCCTCGATACGCGCTCAACGCTGTTTCGCGCTACTCGGGGTGCTAGCATCAATACCCGCTGAACGGTTACCTCCATCTTACGAGCTGCCCAGGTGTCTCTCAAACAAACGTGACCATCTCGTGCAGCGGCTTCTTGGAGATGTCGGGCACTACCGCATCATCAGCCGGGTAGCCGACCACCAGGATCAGGAACGGTTGCTCGTTGGCTGGCCGGCCCAGGATGTCATTCAAGAAGCCCATCGGGCTGGGCGTGTGGGTAAGCGACGCGAGGCCGGCGTGGTGGACCGCCGCAATGAGCATACCGGTCGCGATCCCGACTGACTCGTGGGCGTAATAGTGCTTGATCTTGCGGCCGTCCGGCAGCAGACCATAGTTCTGCACGAAAATGACAATCAGGTACGGCGCTGTCTCCAGATAGGGCTTATGCTCGTCGGTACCCAGCGGAGCCAGAGCCTCAAGCCACTCCGGGGTGGCACGTTTGTGGTAGAATTCGCGCTCCTCTTCTTCGGCTGCTTCACGAATCCTTCGCTTGACGGCGGGGTCGGTCACGACTACGAAGTGCCACGGCTGCATATTAGCGCCGCTGGGTGCAGTCACGGCCGTGCGCAGGCAGTTCTCTATGATCTCGCGCGGCACTGGCCGGTCGGAGAAGTGGCGAATCGACCGTCGCCGTCGCATGTCGGCATGGAAAGCTGCGGCGCGCCGCTTCATCTCATCGACAGAATATTCACGGTAGTTCGCAAGTGGAAGGAACGTTGGTTTCGTCATGTGGACCTCGGTTCAGTTGTTGACCGGCAGCACCAGCGCCGACGGATGAGTGTCGTCGTGGTAGATGGTCTGTACGGCGACAGCCATGCCCGTACCCGTGCCGATGGGCTCACCGGTGCCCAGATTGCGGTCCCAGCGGGGGTGGCCGGCGCTCGCCACCTGCAGCCGGATGCGGTGGCCCCGCCGGAACCGGTGTGCCGTCGCCCACATATCGATCTCGATTCGCAGGCTGCCGTCGGGCTGAGGTTCTCCCGTGCCTGGCTCGACCCGCAATATCCCGTCGCAAACGTTCATGGACCGGCCGTCGGGGTGGACGTCGCACAGCCGGCCTACAAAGTCCGTGTGCGCCAAGCTGGAACGGACGTACAGCTCCAATCGCACGGGGCCGATCACCTCGACGTCGGCTGTCAGCGGGTGTGTCGTGTAGCACAGCACGTCGGGGCGGGCTTCCAGGGAGCGGTTGTCCTGCGGGCCACCCTGGGGGTTGAATAGCGCCCCGCCCACCACCGGCGTGGGATTGGCCGGATCGTATCGATAGTGGTCGGCGGAGGTAGTGCCGGCTGGCCCATCGATGGACAGTCGCTGGCCGGCGCTCAGGTAGTAGCGGGTCTCCTGCGCCGGCGGCGGCCAGTCCGCCATCTCCCGCCACTCGTTGGCGCCCATCACGTAGATTCGCACGGGGTGCTCCCGCAGCCGGCGGCGATCCCCCTTCAGGTGCACATCGAACCAGTCGATGCCCAGGCGCAGCGCCTCCCAGGCCGGCTCGGATTCGAGGTGGAACCAGGGACCGATGGTCAGGTAGGGCACATGGCCGGTGGCTTTCAGCGCAGCGTAGTCGTCCAGCAGGCCGCGCAGGAAGATGTCGTACCAGCCGCTCATGAGGTGGATCGGCGCTGTTACGCGCTCCATGCCGGTCCCGTGGTCGCTGCCATTCCAGTACGGGTCATCGGCGTCGGGATGGATGAGCCAGTCACGATAGAAGGAGACAGGCTGGCCCACGGCCCTGGCATCTGCCTCGCCGGCGGGCAGGTGTTGAAGAGCGGGGGCGACGGTACGTTCCTGGGTCCGCAGCCGGCCTAACATCTTCCAGACTGGCTGATCCATCGTATCCAGCAGGAGTATCCACCGCAGTGCCGTGTCCAGGGAGAAGGGCCCGTCCGGGTAGATGAATGCGTAGCGCCGTGATGTGGTCAGGCTGGGGACCAGGGCCTTCAGGTGTGCTGGCGCGCCGGCGGCCACTGCCCACTGGACATAGCCCAGGTAGCTGGGGCCCCACATCCCCAGGTTGCCGTCAAACCAGGGCTGCGAAGCGATCCAATCCAGGGTGGCCTGCCCGTCTGCGGCCTCGTTGACGAACGGCTCGAACTCGCCGCCCGAATCGAACCGACCGCGCGTGCCCTGGACGATGACGTGGTAGCCGCGCTCGGCAAACCGTTGTGCGATGAAGATGAATCGAAGGCCCAGCAGCGGCACGTCCAACCCGCGCCCGTAGGGTGAGCGGATCAGCACGGTCGGGAAAGTTCCCTGCGCCTGTGGCATGTAGTGGTCGGCCATCAGGATGACACCGTCGGGCATGGGCACGGGTAGGTTCCGTTCGACGGCCACGTGGTACCGCGCCGGCGTCAGACCGAGCAGTCGCCCGATCCATTGCCGGCGGAACCGGTACGCGCCGAGGCCGGCCAATCCGATTGCAATCGCTATTCGCCTCTTCATAGCTTGTCCTCCGCTGTATGTGAGATAGGCCGGCCTCGCCCCAATGTCATTCCGAACGGAGCGCCAGCGGAGTGAGGAATCCCTGGAACCGTGCAAG
>JBHHTZ010000627.1:0-2821 GCA_046753605.1 Anaerolineae bacterium | reverse complement strand
ACGGTTCCTGGCAGACCCCCTGGGACGTGCCCGCGCTGGATGGCCAGACCCGCCACCTGGTGGTCGAGGCCACGGACCGCGCCGGCTGGACCACACGCCAGTCCATCGCCGTGACCGTGGACAACGTCCTGCCCGGTGGGGCCGACGTCGTGACCTTCAGCGTACCCGTGGGTCAGCACATCCAGGCCGGCGCCGCCCTCCAGGCAACGTGGTCAGCACCCAGCGACGGCAGCGGTGCAGTACACACCTTTGCCGCTCTGGACCAGATCACCGACACCATCGCCACCCAAGAGGTGCTGGGCACTTCCTTCTCGGTCACTTTCGACCGGTTCGGGGACTACTACTTCCACCTGAGCGTACAGGATACAGCGGGCAACCGACGGGTGGCTCACTATGGCCCATGGCATGCGTGGTATCTGGGGAGTCCACCCCAGCCACAGTATACCATTATCGTGGATGGGCAGATTGATCTGGAACACGCGGAGTGGTTGCCGGAGTTCGAGCGGCTGGGCCAGGACGAGCGGTCCGGCCGGCCCCAGGAACTGTTCTTGAGCTGGGACTCAGACGATGTTTTCCTCGGCTGGCGCGGTGCCCACATCGGCGTGGACGGGGATCTGGTGTGGCTCTTTGACACGGTGCCTGGTGGCAGTGGGCAGTGGGCAGTGGGCAGTGGGCAGCCGGCAGTTGAAGGAGAGGAGACTTCGGACCAAGGACTTCGGACCAAGGGCTTCGGACTCCCGTTCGAGGCCGACTTCTACTTCATTTTCCGGCGCCAGGGAAGCTTCGGTCTTTTCCAGTGGAATGGCGGTGGCTGGGCGGAGGTGAGCGACCCGGCGATCGAGGCGGCGAGCGGTCTGATAGGAGACGTGGAGGCACGCATCCCGCGCAGCCTGCTGCAAGCCACCGGGGCGGTGCGCATGCTGGCCCTGGCGCGGCGGCCCGATGATGGCCCCGTCTGGGCCGTGCTGCCGGACACCAACCCGCTGGAAGGCCCCTGGACTGTTCCCTACTCGTGGGACTCGTGGGTCTGTGAGGCCGGCGGTATGGCCCAGGCCAGCATCCTACAACAAGTTCCCTGTCCCCTGCCTGCTCCTGGCCAACCGGACGCCGGGCTCACCTGGCTGCGTCTGACCAGCCCACAGCCCTCGGGCCTCTACCTGCCGGTGAATGGCACGATCACCTATACCCTGGTAGCCGGCAACGCCACTGACCAGCCGGCCGACGAGACGCGGCTGACCCTGACGGGCGATGGCGTCGTCTTCGAGGCCTTCAGTGGTCCGGGCACCTGCGGCGACTGTCCAGCCGGCGGCGACACCTGGACGGTGGATCTGGGCACCCTGCCCCCACAGGATCAGGTTGCCATCACGGTGACGGCGCGCACCCTGGACACCAACGGCGCAACAGTGCCCGTGACCACCACGGCCCACCTCACGGCCCTCCTGCCCGACGCCGATCCGGGTGACAACGTCCGCAGCCTGACCCACCTGGTGGATGGCACACCGCCCACTGTCGCCTTCGTGGCGCCGTTGGACGGGGACACAATCCTACCGGGTCCGCAGACGGTAGTGGGCACAGCCCATGCAGGACGGGGCGACGCCATCGCCAGAGTCGAGGTGAGCACTGACGGTGTCACGTGGCATCTGGCTGAGGGCAGGCCCGTGTGGACAGCCCAGGTGAATGTGCCAACTGAGGGGACGCTGACCGTGTACGTCCGGGCGATAGACGAGCCAGGCAACGTCGGCCCGCCGACAGCGGCCACCTTCATCGCTGATGGTGTCGCGCCTGTGGCGACCATCACTCCGCCGGAAGGTGTGGCCGGCGGCGAGAGCCTGTTGCTCACCGGCACGGCCTATGATCCCTTCCCCGTGGGCGGTGTCCTGGACGAGGTCGAAGTGCAGGTGGACGACGGCCACTGGATTCGAGTAGACGGGCTGATAGAGACAGATGGTAGCTACGAATGGCACTATCGATGGTCGTTGCCGGAGGGCGAGGAGGGGGCTGAGCACCGTATTGCCGTTCGGGCGACGGATGCGGCCGGCAACGTGGGCGAACCCTCAACATCGGTGACCATCGTCGTGGACACGGTGGCCCCTACGACGACCATCGCCTATCCGGCCGACGGCACCTGGCTGGAGCCGGACACCACACAGATCGTCGTCTGGGGCTGGAGCGAGGATGGCGTGGGCGTGGACCGCGTACAGGTCAGCCTGGACAGCGGCCTCACCTGGGCCGACGCGGTCGTAGCCGACGAGGAGATGGGAGATGGAAGGTGGAGAATGGAAGATGGAACGGTTCTGGAGCTGCCATCGGCTATCCGCCAGCAGTTGTCCGCTATTCGCCATCAGCCATCCGCCAGGCTGTGGGCCTTTGCTGGCACGCTGCCCGAGGATGAGGCAGCCCCGCTCATCCTGGCAAGGGCAACGGACGTGGCCGGCAACGTGGAGCGGCCCGGGCCGGCGGTGCAGTTGCACCGCGTCGTCTCGCGCCTGTGGCTGCCGCTGACCATGAAGAACGCCGCGCCCTGAGCCAACAAGGCGAACGCAGAGCACAAGGCGGGCTCGTAGTGGCGACTTCAGTCGCTTCAGCCCCGCTGTGTACGTCTGAAGTCGTCACTACGGAGAATACGCAACACGCAGTACGCAGTACGCACTAATGAGCATCCAAAGGAGTCTGCTATGAAGACGATGCACGCCTTCCCATCCCGTTTCCACAGAACCTGGCCTGTGCTGGGCTCCTTGGTGCTTGGTATCCTCTTGCTCACCCTCACCGTGGCCGGCCTGGCCCGCGCCGGCGCGCCACTCGACCCGGCCGACCAGTTGCG
>JBHHTZ010000626.1:0-2823 GCA_046753605.1 Anaerolineae bacterium | reverse complement strand
TTACTGATCACTGCTCACCGACGACCGTCCCGACCAGACGCTTGAAAACCCTGCCGCGTTCGGCGTAGCTGTCGAAGGCGTCGAAACTGGTGCACGCCGGCGACAGCAGGACGACGTCACCTGGTCGGGCATCACCGACCGCCACTTCGACGGCCTGCTCCAGCGTAGCACAGGTCCTGATCACTGGACCGCGTGCCTGGGCGTCGGGAGATTCCGAATCCGGCGCTGCAAATGCCTGTTCCAGGATGTCCCGCGCCTCGCCGAAGGCGATCACTTCCTTGCACGACTTGCGGACGACCTGTGCCAGCTCCTCCCACGGCAAGCCCTTGTCCCGACCGCCGGCCAGCAGAATGACCGGTCGGTCCGGGAAAGACCGAATAGCCGCGATGGTCGAGGCCGGCGTGGTCGACTTGGAGTCGTTGTAGAACGCCACGCCGCTCCACTCAGCCACAAACTCCAGGCGGTGCTCCCCCGGTTTGTACACGGTCAGAGCAGCAGCGATATCCTCGGCCGAGATGCCAACCAGCACAGCGACAGAGGCCGCACACAACGCGTTCTCCAGGTTGTGCGACCCACGCGCCTGTAGCTCCTCGGTCCGGCAGATGGTTGCCTCCCCGCCATCGCAACGAACCACGATGGTGTCGTCGCGGACGAATGCTCCTTCGGATAGCACCGCCTGCCGGCTGAACGGAAACGGCTGCGCCAGGCAGGCGGCAAGCCACGCCCTGGTGATCGGGTCGTCATGGTTCAAGACCGCCCAGTCCTCATGGGACTGAAAATCAATGATACGCCGCTTGGCGGCTTTGTAGGCGCGGTAGTCGCCATCGTAGTCCACCAGATGGTCCGGTGCGATGTTGGTCACAGCCGCAATCCACGGACTCTCGTCCAGGAACTCCAGTTGATAGTTGCTCAACTCCAACACCACCAGGTCATCGGGCATCAGATCTTCCAACACGTCCAGCGGTGATGCGCCCAGGTTGCCGCCGGCCCACACACGGCCCCGGCCCCGGCCACGCTCCAGGCTGCGTCTCGAGCCTGCCGAGAGGATGCCGGCCACCATCTCGGTCGTCGTGCTCTTGCCATTCGTACCCGTCACCCCAATGATCAGCGACGGGCAGCGATCAAGAAAGATAGACAGGTTTGTGACCAGCGGGATGCCCAGGTCCCGCACTTCCTCCAGCGCTACCCGATTCTCCGGGTACTTGTAGGTGAAGGCACTCTGCAAGACCCCGACCAGGTCGTGCCTTGTCAGGCCAATCAGATAGCCCTCACCTGTGCTGAAGGTCGCGCCGGCAGCTCCCAGTTCCTCGTACTGCGGTCCCAGCTTCGGATCCTGTTTCAGCTCCTCCAACGACATCCAGTGGTGGACCGTGACATCTGCGCCCTGCTTAAGAAAGAAGCGGGCCAGGGACCCACCCTCGATCCCCATGCCGATCACAGCGACAGAGGGCCTCGTTCGTGGGCCAAGTACACCATTGCTCCTGCGTGTCTCAATCATTTTGGGCAGGACTTCCTTCAAGTACCAGTGGTTAGTGGTTAGTGGTTAGTGGTTAGTGGTTAGTGGTTAGTGGTCAGCATTTGATAACCGACTACTGTCCACTGTCCACTATCCACTATCCACTAACTCTACAGCAGCGCCAACGCTATTCCTAGCATCGCCGCCAGCATACCTATCAGCCAGAACCGTTGAACGACCTGGACTTCCGACCAACCGAGCAGCTCGAAGTGGTGATGTATCGGCGCCATTCGAAACAGGCGCCGGCCGCCGGTGAGTTTGAAATACGCAACCTGCAAGATGTCCGAGATGACCTCGGCCACAAACACAACGCCGATGATCGGGAGGATCAGCCACTGGCCGGTCATGAGGGCAACGACGGCCAGGGTAGCGCCCAGCGCCAGCGAGCCGGTATTGCCCATGAACAGGTCGGCCGGATAGGCGTTGTACCAGAGAAACGCCAGGACCGCCCCGACAACTGTCAGGCAGAAGCGCAGCAAGAATATCTGGCCCTGCTGGAAAGCAATTCCCCCGAAGGCAATGAACGCGATGGCGCTGAGTCCGCCGGCCAGCCCGTCCAGCCCATCGCTGATGTTCACAGCGTTCGCCGTGCCAACGATGATGAATGCAGCAACCGGTATCCACCAGCGACCGATGTCGACGCGTTCCGGCACCGTCGGCAGGGCCAGGCTGTGCAGATCTGTCGGCCCGAAATGAAGGACCAGCACCACAGCCGTGGCGATGACCACCTGCCATACGAACATGTGGCGCGCCAGCAGTCCGATGCCAGTCGGCGTCCCCGAATCGCCATTCCTCGCCAGGCCGGCCAGGTCGTCGATGGCGCCAAGGACGCCGTACGCCACCATTACGGACAATGGCATCAGAATAGACTGCCCGATGATGTTGAAGCCCAGCAAATTCGCCAGATTCAGCACCACTGTGATCACGAATACCGGAACGAGAAACAAGACACCCCCCACGGTGGGCGTGCCTGTCTTCACCTGGTGCCGGCGCGGCCCGTCGATGCGAATCCCTTTGCCAATACCGCGTTTCCGCAGTTGCTGGATCAAAGGTCCGCCCCAGATAACCGCCGACAGGAATGAGATCGTGCCCAGAACTAGCGCATACGACCAAGGATAAATCTCCGCCATGATATCAGTGATCAGTTATCAGTGATCAGTAAACAGTCATCAGTCATCAGTCATCAGTCATCAGTTATGAGAATCTCGCCACTGATTACTGGTTACTGATCACTGATTACTGGTTACTGATCACTGGTCTGTGCAATGGCCGCCACGATTTCTTCCATCTCGAGACCTCGCGAACCT
>JBHHTZ010000625.1:0-2823 GCA_046753605.1 Anaerolineae bacterium | reverse complement strand
GTACACCTGGAACGCCCCCAGCCTCTTCGACTCTGCTGAAGATTGGGAGTCCGCGTTCGAGCATGTCTTAACAGCCCTGGCGGGCTTCGGGCGGTTCCAGGGGCATCTGGGCGACGGGCCGGCCACCCTGCTTGAGGCGTTGGAGGCGCGGGACGACCTGACCCGCCAGGTCGGCAAGGTGGTGGTATACGCTCGTCTGTCCCATGCCGTCGATACCGGCGATCAGCCGGCCTTCGGCATGTACGGCAAGGCGCAGGGTTTATACGGCCAGGCCCTGGCGGCCGTCGCGTTTGTCGAACCGGAGTTGCTGGCAATTGGGGAGGAGACACTGCGCCGATGGCTGGAGGAGCCTCGCCTCAGGGTATACGATCACTACATCAACGACCTGCTTCGGAAGCAGGCCCATGTCCGCTCGGCCGAGGTGGAAGAACTACTGGGCATGGTCGAAGACCCGTTTGGTGGCGCCTTCGCCACGGCGAGCGTGTTAACGAATGCTGACTTCCAGTTCAGGCCGGCCATCGCAAGTGATGGCAGCGAGCTTCCGGTCACACAAGGCGCCATCGGCAAAATCCTCAATGGAGCTGATCGCCAGGCGCGGCGCACAGCCTGGGAGAGCTATGCCGACGCGCACCTGGCCTTCCGCAACACGCTGGCGTCCAGCTTGACAACTGCCATCAAACAAGACGTCTTTCGGATGCGCGCGCGCCGGCATGGTTCCTCTCTGGAGGCGGCGCTGTTCGCTTCCAACATTCCGGTTGAGGTTTTTCACAACCTGATCGACACCTATCATCGGCATCTGCCAACCTGGCACCGCTACTGGGCGCTCCGGCGCAAGGCACTGAGGGTCGAGACGCTGCACCCGTACGACATCTGGGCGCCGCTCACGAAGGACAGCCCCCGTGTCACGTATGAGCAGGCTGTGAACTGGATTTCTGAGGGCCTGGCGCCACTGGGCGACGAGTACGTGAGCGTATTGCGGCGTGGCTGTTTGGAAGATCGGTGGGTGGATGTGTTTCCCAACCAGGGCAAGCGATCAGGCGCCTTCTCCTCCGGCAGTCCCGGCACGCATCCGTTCATCGTGATGAGCTACACGGATGATCTTCTGAGCCTGAGCACCTTGGCCCACGAGTTGGGCCACTCCATGCACTCCTACCTGAGCTGGAAGCACCAACCCGTTGTCTATGGCCGGTACTCCCTGTTCGCAGCGGAGGTCGCTTCCAACTTTCACCAGGCGATGGTGCGCGCTCACCTGATGAAGACCAACAGTGATCCGGCGTTCCTGATCAGTCTGATCGAGGAGGCTATGTCGAACTTCCACCGCTACTTCTTCATCATGCCGACGCTGGCTCGTTTTGAGCACGAGGTCCATCAGCGTGTGGAGCATGGGCAGAGCCTCACGCCGGACGATCTGACCGAGTTGATGGCTGATCTGTTCAGTGAAGCCTACGGCGACGAGATGTACGTGGATCGCGAGCGCGTGGGAATTACCTGGGCGACCTTTCAACACTTGTACATGAATCACTACGTGTACCAGTATGCGACGGGCATCTCGGGTGCGCACGCGCTGGCCGGCCGCATCCTGTCCGGAGAGCCGGGCGCGGCGGAGGACTACCTGGGTTTCCTGAAGGCCGGCGGCTCAGAGTACCCCCTGGATGCGTTGAAGGGGGCAGGGGTCGACCTGGCGACGCCTCAGCCGGTCGAAGAGACGTTTCGTGTGTTGGCCGGCATGGTAGATAAGCTGGAGGAGTTGGTCGGATAGTGGGCGCGAACAGGTGCCGCCGGCCTCACAACCGCATCTGCGAAACCGGGACTTCGTACACCCACATTTCTGCCTCCCTCGCTCGGGCGTAGCCGGCCATTTCCAATGCCTCGAACACGCGCGGCAGCGTTGGAAAGTGCCCCCCGACGAATGGGCGGTGCTGGTTGTGGGCCAGCCGGCGAAGCTCCATCAGCACCTCAGGCAGGAACTCCGGGGCGCCGTCGGCGTATCCAATCCACAGTGCTTCCTCATCACCCTCAGGCGTTGATAGCACGGCCAGGCCGGCCAGCCCCTCATCATCTGCGATTCCCCACAGGCGGCCCTCGGCGGCGCGGGTGGTCAGCACCTGATCGGTCAGTTCCTGCCAGGCCCAACCTCGGCTGACGAATAGCCTGTGCACCCACTGAAAGACGTCCGAGCTGTTCAGAAAACGTTGAATAGTGGGGACGTCGTCTGTCGCCAACGGCTCCACGCGCCGGACGGGTTCATCCAGGGGTTCAGCTTCGTACAACGCGTAGCGACCCAGGCGTGTCATGCCCCGTCGCCCAGCCATGTTGCGCACGATGGTATTCCTCGACGATGTGACCATGCGGGACACTGTAATCCCGCTGTCGCGGATGTACTGTTGCAGGTAGGGACGCATCTTGCTGACCAAACCCTGCCGGCGATACGCCGGGTCCACGCGCAGCCCCTCCCACCAGCCTTCGTGGTCCGACAGGATGGCCACCCGATCGATGGCCGCCGGCTTCCCATCGACCAGGGCGACGAACAGCCGGCTATTCGGGTCGGCCAGCCACTCGTCCCACACATCGGCGATGTAGTCATCGTGGTCTTCCCACGTGTGCTCACAAAAGGCCAGCACGGCTGCCTTGTCCTCGGGTCGTGCCGGCCGAACCTCGACCTTCGCCATTTGACAACCCCCTTCTTAGATTGATTCAATACTCGTTGTGACGACTGAGGTCGTCACAACGAGTCAAAATATTTCTCCGAAGGTAACTACTCAGCCACTTCGCGCCTGGCGAATGAATTCGCGACAACCCTTGCGAAACCGACCCTTCGGGCTG
>JBHHTZ010000624.1:0-2827 GCA_046753605.1 Anaerolineae bacterium | reverse complement strand
CTCAGTACCCTGATTATTTTCTCAAACTTCATAAACCGCGCCTACCATTGCGAAGCAGCGTCCTGAGGTCCCTCCCGAGCATCGTCCCGAGCATCGTCCCGAGCCTGACGAGGGGCCTGACGAGGGGCCTGTCGAGGGGCCCGCCGAAGGGATCCTCGCAATGACAAGTCGTTAGAGCACCCCCTGGCCGGCGAGGAGTTGACGTTGCGACAGGAGTCCAGTATAATTGCCAACCGGCGACAATCAGCAGGAGTGAGATGTAGCATATCTTGTACTGGAAGATTGAAAGTATCATAGGTGGATGACAACACAACCTCGGAGCCGTAGTCAATCATGATTGTCGTCGTTGCCCTCTACGTTCTCTGCCTCTGCGGACTGGCAGCCTACGGCCTGCATACACTATGGCTAAGCCTGACTTACCTTCGATCGACAGCCCCGCAACCTGTCAATGCCCAAGCTTTTGACGATTTAGCATCCTGGCCGCGCGTCACAGTCCAACTGCCCATCTTCAACGAGCGTTACACTGTCGAGCGCCTGGTGAAGGCGGTTGCCGGCCTGGACTACCCGCGCGACCGCCTGCAGATCCAGGTACTGGACGACTCCACGGACGCCACGACAGCGATTGCACGCCAGTTGGTAGCCCGCTACCAGGCTCAGGGATTGGACATTCGTCTCCTTCACCGCACTGACCGGACGGGGTTCAAAGCTGGCGCTCTGGACGACGGTCTGGAGAGCGCTACAGGTGAACTGGTTGCCGTCTTTGATGCTGATTTCGTGCCTGCTGCGGACTGGCTGCGCCACACCGTGCCGGCATTCAGCGATCCTCACTTGGGCTGTCTGCAAACCCGCTGGGGGCATCTCAATCGCGATTACAGTGCCCTTACTCGCGCACAGGCTTTGGGAGTTGACGGTCACTTCGTGGTAGAACAAGCAGCGCGTGTGCAAACGGGTCTGTTCTTGAACTTCAATGGCACCGCCGGCCTGTGGCGACGAGTGTGCATCGGCGATGCCGGCGGCTGGCAGGCTGATACCCTGACCGAGGACCTGGACCTGAGTTATCGCGCTCAGTTGTGTGGTTGGCGAGTGGGCTACCGACCGGATGTGGTGGTGCCGGCTGAACTGCCGGCGCAATTGGACGCCTTCAAGCGTCAGCAGTTTCGCTGGGCCAAGGGGAGCCTCCAGACAGCTCGTAAGCTGGCATCAAGTATGTGGCAGGCTGACCTTCCCCGCCACGTCCGTCTGGCCGGCCTTATTCACCTCACCAGCTACGCGGTGCACCCTTTGATGTTGCTCGTTCTGCTGTTGACACTGCCCATCGGATACTGGTCTGGGCCCTTTCTTCGACTATTCCCGTGGTTCACTCTGGCGGCGGTTGGCCCTCCCCTGCTATACAGTCTGGCACACACCTCTGACACGCCGAGGCTCCGTGATCGGTTGTGTGTGCTACCACTATTGACGTTGCTCGGCTTCGGCATCTCGCTCAACAACAGCGTTGCCGTATTCGAGGCTCTCACCGGGCGAGGTAGCGTCTTCCGGCGCACGCCCAAATTCGATCTGTGGGATCAGCGGGGGAGTTGGGCGGACAGCGTCTATGCCCTGCCGCGCAACCCGGTCGTATGGGGCGAGCTGGGGTTAGCCGGCTATGCTCTTTTTACAATGGTCGCTTTGTGGCCGATACATGGCTGGGTAATGGTACCATGGATGATGTTCTATGCAACGGGCTATCTATTCGTCGCCGGCATTACCCTGCTTCAGAGTTGGCAGCGCCGGCGGGCCCTGGCACGCCTGTCCAGGCCGGCCGACCCTTCGGTGGCGGCGAGCTAGGTATCCTCTATTTTGGTTCTCAGTTCCCACCCGTACAGCCAAACAGCAACAACCAGCGACCCGAACAGCGGCAGGTACTCAGTCCGGCGAATCCACTCGTACTCGCGCGGATCGGCGGGGTTGAGGTAGAACAGGTAGGACAGGTTCACAGCAGCAGCGAAGTAGAGCCAGCCGGCGGTGAAGGCCAGGGCTGCCACACTTCGTCGCAGCGGCAACAGGGGGAGGAGCGCGATAAGCCATGTCAGGTACCAGGGAAACATGGCCGGCGTCAGTAGCAGATAGGCGCTTAGTAGCAGCACTGCACTGCCGATAACCCGCTGCTCTCCCTCGCCATCCCGCAAGAGCACCGTCAGACTGAGCAGGAGCAGAGTTAGCAGAATAGCCACCTTGGCTGCCATCAACGGATCGTTCAGACGACCATCCAGCGCACGCACAAGCCAGAAAAACAGGCCGTCGTTCGTTTTCCACTGTGTGGCGTAGATGTGCAGCGCTCCAAAGATACCCGTCCCCTGTGCCTCTCCACCGAGCCCAAGGCCGGCTCCCAGAAACGGCGCAAGAGCCAGGCCAACCAGCCCACCATACAGCAGTGTTCGCCGCACGCCCCACCGCCGCACGAAAACCGGCAGCAGCAGGGCCGGCACGAATTTCGTCAACGTCGCAAGGGCGAGGGCAACAGAGCTACGTGTCCGGTGGCCGGCGATGAGCCAATAGATGGCCAGCATTCCCCACAGGGTCATAAGCGATTCCACGTGGGCGCTGTGGGCGAACTCGACTACGATGAGGGGGTTCCAGGCGTAGATCAGCACCCGTTCTTCGGGGAGGCGCAGCCAGCGCAGGAGTCGCACGATGACGACAGCCGTGACCAGATCGAAGAGGGTGAAGGCGATTTGCATGGCCGTGGGGTTCTCCGGTGCCAGGCGATATACGCCGGCGAATATCAACTCAGCCGCCGGCGGGTAGGGCGTGGCCATCCATGCGTGGTCCACCCGCTGGCGAGATGGCG
>JBHHTZ010000623.1:0-2827 GCA_046753605.1 Anaerolineae bacterium | reverse complement strand
CCGTACCTGGCGGACCTCCAGGCCCGGCGACAGGAGGAGACAGACATCATTCGTGACTACCTGCGTCGCTCCTTCAACGTGCTCATTGCCCGCTCCCAGGGCAAGCTGATGGAGTACGAGCAGCGGGCGCTGCGCGGCGCCGACATGAGCCTGAGCATCCAGGAAGAGCAGCGCCACCTGGACGACCTGCGCCGGCGGCAGGCGAGTCGCCTGGCGGAGACCGAGCGGGCAGCCGTGCTGTCCCTGGGTGCGCCAGAGGTGGTGGGCGTGGCCGCGATTGTATCTAAGCAGACCTTTGAGGTTTCCGAAACCTCAAAGGTCTCAGGCCGTGCCATGCGGCGCAGTGACGAAGTGGAAGCGGCCGCCATGGCCTACGCCATGGACTACGAACGGGCGCGGGGCTGGGAGCCCGAGGATGTGAGCGCCGAAGCGCGAGGCTATGACGTGTACAGCCGAGGTCCTGGTGGGGAGGTGCGCTACATCGAGGTGAAGGGGCGCGCCGGCGAGGGAGCGGTAGAACTCTCCGAGAACGAGTGGCTGAAAGCCGAGCAGTTAGGCGAAGACTACTGGCTGTACGTCATCACCGACGCGCTGGATGCGCCGGCCCTTCATCCGGTCCAGGACCCGGCCCGCCGGCTGCGCCGTGAAGAAGTCGTTCCCCACGTGCGCTACCGCGTGACGCAAGAGGGCTGGCATCGGGTGGCTGAGTCTGCTCCCAGGTATGAGGTATCACTGGGGCAACAGGAGTGAACGTATGCCCATCACTTACACCAACCGCAAAGGGTCCACTTACTACCTCTGCCAGGGTGTCACCAAGACCGGCAAGCCTCACTACTACTTTGCGCGCGAGCCGAAGGGCGAACTCGTAGAAGAGATGCCAGAAGGCTTCGAGATCGGTGAGAGCGTCAACGGATTTGTTTTCCTGAGAAAAGTTCACTCTGCGCAGATCTTGCCGGAAGAAGTTGCCGCGGTCGAGGCCGCAGTGGGACAGCATCCTAATCCGCACAACTACCGCGTCAGCGTCAAACATGACCGGATCGAGGTTTGCGAGCAGGTCGGGCCGGCCCCCGATGAACTGATTGACCGGTTGAAGCAGGTGGGACTGCCGGTCCCCGGACGAGCTGACTGGGCGCGAGAACGGCAAGAGCGCCGGGCTCGATTTACGCCGGTGCTGCGCTTTATCCTGGCCGATGCGGCGCGGCGCGCCTTCCGCGTGGAGCGCATGCACTATGGTGGCCGTAACACGTGGTTTGAGATTCGCTCCACAGGCCCGGTGGGTCGGTTGGCCCGGCAGTTGATCCCCAAATTGGGCACAGATGAGTTCTTCGAGCTGTATTGAAGCTGTGCTTCCTGGATTGTGGACAGCCAGGACGCTGGGGGCATCAAGTGGCGAAGAGAAGAAACAAGCTTAGCGGCCTTTGCGCCTTGGCGGTGAAGTTGGAAGGAGTAACCCTTGACCGACCAGAGAAACCACCTCATCGAAGTCTCCCTACCACCGGTGGAAATCAGCCGGCAATCCGAATCCCATCGGACGATTTGACTTCGGGCAAGGATTGTGTAAAATACGTAAAGTGCGGAATCCCGTAGGCAAGAATCGAAGTTCATACGTTCGCCTCGCTCAGTACAAGGTTGAAGTAGAGATCCGTTCCAGGAGTGTTGCCATGCCCACATCTGAGACTGTCAGCAAGACCGACCTGGCCCGCCGTACCCGCCAGGTGATAGATCGGACGCGAAGAGGACATACCCTCATCGTAGAAAGCTACGGTGAGGAGCAAGTGGTCATTTTGGACATTCTAGACTATCGGCTCTTACAGGCTGCGGCCTCTTATCACACCCTGCCGCCGCACGTAGCTCCAATCCGCGATGAGGCGATGGCCCCGCGAGGCTTGTCCGAGGAGGATGTGAGAAAGGCCGTCGATGAAGCCGGCGGCGACGTCCAGGCTGCCTGGAACCGGGTTGTCGCCGCCTACCTGGATGGGGACATCAGCCTCGGACGGGCAGCCCAGTTGCTTGACCTGTCCCGTTTTGAGCTTACCGCGCGATTCAACCGTCTGAATCTGCCGCTGCACCTCGGTCCGGCAAGCACTGAGGAGGCCAGGGCCGAATTCGATGCCCTGCGCCAGTGAACTGGAATCCTCAGAATGCCTACCGCCTTGCTTGATACTACCCTCCTGAGCAACTTCGCCCACATCCAGCGGCCGGATCTCCTACGGATCGTGTTAGGAGAAGACGCAGCGACGGTGCCGGCAGTCATAGCTGAGTTGGAGGCGGGAGAGACACTCGGGCTTGTACCTGTTTGTGACTGGGGCTGGCTACCGATCCTGGAGCCGACTAACGAAGAGCAGAAGCTGGCTGCTGAGTTGCAGCAAAAGCTGGATGCTGGAGAGGCAGAATGCCTGGCCGTGGCCCAGACGCGGGAGTTCAGGTTCTTCTCCGATGACTTCGCTGCTCGGCGCTTAGCTCGTCGTCGTGACCTTGTGGTCTCTGGCAGTATTGGTGTTTTGCTGACGCTGGTTGACGGGAGACACCTGTCCCTGGAGGAAGCGGATCATCTCTTGACGGGTATGATTGATCGAGGTTATCGGTCACCGGTCAAATCTCTGCGTGAGTTACTGCCGTGATTTCTGCGCAATTCGGAGAATCGCATGACCCACCAAAAACGCCTGATTGAAGTCTCCCTACCCCTGGCCGAAATCAGCCGGCAATCCGCCCGCGAGAAGTCCATCCGCCACGGGCACATCTCCACCCTGCACATCTGGTGGGCGCGCCGGCCTCTCGCCGCCATGCGGGCCGCTATCTTCGCCTCCCTGATCCCCGCCCCCGACAG
>JBHHTZ010000622.1:0-2833 GCA_046753605.1 Anaerolineae bacterium | reverse complement strand
GGCCCGAAAATGTACAGCACGGATCGGGACAGGGTCTGAACACTCAACCCCAGCCAGCGGCCGGTGAGGGCCCCAATTCCGATGATGATAAAGACAGGCAGAATAACGTCGATGAGGACGGCGGTGATGTTCACTGATCTTCTGAGGCGATTGTTTAGGTTTTTCTGTGGGGCACGAGCGGCGGTCAAGGAGTAGGTTGATGCCAGCGTACTGGATGACGGCGTAGCCCCCAATGACCAGGTATCTAACGCCGTTGTCGCTGAAAAGCTTCAACAGATCTGTGAAGTCGGAGTTGACGAACATCGATGCCCTTGACTTTGCAGGCCTGGACGATCAGCTCCCAAGCCGCAGCAAATCTGGCCTGGGGAGTTTGGGCCTGCCAGAATGTCAGGTCGAATGACCTGTCAAGCTCTTCGATTCTCCCTCTGCGTTCTATGAATTCTGTTCTCATCTTCACCAGGGTTATGACAAAGTTTGCTATTCTGCGTTACAGTTTTCTTGCCAGCCAGTCAATTATGGTTCAGTTCCTCGTCCTCGGTCTCCAGCTCTTCCACCTCGTCTAACTCGATCTGACCGTTCTCGGACAGATCGAAATCGTAGAGGGGGAGACCGATGTCGCCTTCCATCAGCAGGAGCTCGGCGAAGGCTTCTTCGGCTGCCTCTGCCAGACCGGGGTCTTCTGCCTGCATCAAAAGGTTGAGAGCATCCCTGGCGCGCTCCCCGCCGATCTGGCCAAGGGCCCAGATGGCCGCCTCCTGTACCTCGCGATCGGGGTCCAACAGCAGGTCCAACAACGCCGGCACTGCCTGTGGGATTCTCAGTTCGCCGCCGGCCCGCGCTGCCTCGAACCGAATCTCGGGGCTGGGGTTGTCCAGCTCCATCAGAATGATGTCGGACCAAGACGGATCGGCGCTTCGCCCTATGGCAAAGATCGCACTGACTTGCATGCCGTGTGGCGTTTCTTCATAGGCGGATCGAATGATCTCTCGCGCGCCGGCATCGTCGTGGTAGGCGATGGACTCCAGGGCGCGGCGTCGCACCTCGATGTCCTCCGACCTGTCATAGAACACATCCTGAAGGATGACGCGAATGCGTTCAGCGGCTGCGTGGTCGAGCTCGTCCAGTTCGGCTTGAAGCACATACTTGCCGAGGGCTTGAGCGGCGCTGGCTCTAACGACCGCCGACAGGTCGTTGTCCAGCAGGAAGCAGAAGCGCTCGATCAAATCGGGAGCCTCGTCTTCCCACAAGCCGTCTATGGCCATCGTTCGGACGCCGGCGTCGGGGTCGTCCAACACGTGTCGGAAGATGGGCCTGAAATCGACGCGGAAATTGGCCTCGGCAATTTCAACCAGGTTCTCGATGATGTGACGCCGGCGTTCGGCATGAATCCCGGACCAGACGCCAGCAAAGGCCCGCATGTTTTCGCGCGTGGGCGCCGAAAGTGCATACAGCTTCGCCATGCTGAGCTGCTCGTTGGATTGCAGGTGGTGTAGTGTTTCAGTAAAATCGTCGATCATCACAATGGTTCCTTGTTCCCGCTTTCAGGGTAATTGTAGCACATGTACCCCGGATAGTCACGTTGTCAGGAGTTGGACTTGGTTCAGAAGAGGTGGCCGTTTGTGAGGCGAGCGCCCTCAGCCGGCCCGCTCACCAGTACCTCCAGAACGCCGTCGATTTCCGCCAGTCGTGCGCGGACGTCGTGCTCGTACTCGGCTTCACAGATGAGGTGCACGTTCGGGCCGGCATCCAGCGTGAAGTAGACGGGTAGGCCGGCGTGCCGCCATTCGTGCACGGCATGGATCAGACGGACTGTGGCCGGCGCCCAGTAGTAGATGGGTGGGCGAGAGGTCATGGCGACCACATGGAGCGAGATTGCATCCGCTTCGGCGGCCTCGCCCAGCGCCTGGATATCCCGATCTCGAATGGCCTGGCGCACGGCCTTGAGCCGGGCCGGCAGCTCCGCCAGGCGGGTGGTGAAGTGGGGGCTTGTCTCAGCCGCGGTGTGGCCCTGGCTGGAGCCGACGCGCTTCTCCTCGCGGGAGACGATGACGACGATGTCGCGCAGGTCCCAGTGGCTGGGGGCTTGGAGGCTGTAGGCGAAGGAGGTGATGTGTCCACCGCCGGCCTTCAACTCGACATAACCATCTGGAATCGAACGCGCAGCGGAGCCGGAGCCAAGGCGCGCCAACTCAGTCATCTCACGCTCGCTCAGGTCGATGTTCAGTGCGGCTGTGCCGGCCAGCGACAGCGCAGCAAACGCCGCCGCCGAGGAGGCGATGCCGGTGCCCATGGGGAAGTTGTTTTCGGACACGACGCGCGCGTGGCTCTCCGTGCCGGCCAATCCTCGGATACGGTCCAGGTGACGCGAAACGCGAATCCTGGCAGCACCGTTGACGGGCCGGCCATCGATCACCAGCGTGTCGCCGGTGAAAGCCGAATCGAATTCGACCGTGGTCCGCGTCCACGCCGCACTCAGGTTCATTGAGATCGAATTGTTGAATGGGATGTTCAACCTCGGATCAGCATTCCCCCAGTACTTGACAAACGCAATGTTGCTCGGCGCAACACCTGTAGCTTTCATGCCGGATTCCCCGCGCCGAAACTCCTCAGAATTGACAATTGACAATTAACAATTAACAATTACCTACCTCTCCGGCGGCCAGCTTGGCAGCACATAGCGGATTCGGCCTGCCGGCGGCGCTGGTTCCAGCAGGTACACGTCCACCCAGCGGTACCAGAGTTGCAAGTTGTCTTCGTCAAAGCCGAGGTCGATGTGCTGCCCACGAATTCGGCCGCCGGTATCGCCGGCCACGGCCATGCCGTAGCCTGGCAC
>JBHHTZ010000621.1:0-2841 GCA_046753605.1 Anaerolineae bacterium | reverse complement strand
CCACACAACGGAGGCGAATATGCAATGACACAACCTCAGCATTACACTGCCTGCGAAGCGCAAACCTTTGGCGACGAAGCACCCGGCGTGACCATTCGATGGGTCATCGACAAGAAAGACGGCGCCGATAATTACGCTATGCGGATCATCGAAGTTGCGCCCGCCGGCCACACCCCCCACCACGCCCACTGGTTCGAACACGAGAACTTCATCATCGAAGGCCAGGGGGAGGTCACTATTGGCGATGGAGTCTATCCTGTCAACCAGGGTGACGTCATCTTCGTCCCAGGCGACGTAGAACACCAGTACCGCAACACCGGCAACACCCCCCTGAAGTTCATCTGTGGCATCCCGATGGAATGGATCAAAAATGCTCGCTCCCAGAAGCACCGGTCCTAGACACTGCTCTGGGAAAAGCAAAGACAGAGAGTCAAGGGATATCAGGTATTGGATATTGGTTATTGAAGGTTCGGAGTTAGAGTCCAATGTCTAATATCTAATATCCAATATCTAAAACAGGAGGAGAGAAAAATGTTGATCTCAAAGAAGTGGGGCTTCCTGGTTCTTGTGCTGTTGTTGGGCATCATTGGCGCCGGCTGCGGTGGGGCCACACCCACTGCGGCGCCGCCCACCCAGCCGCCGCCCGCCGCCCCCGCCAACACCGCCGCGCCCCCGCCCAAGGCCGAGGAACCCTTCAAGATTGCCTTCGTCTACGTCGCTCCCATCGGGGACCTGGGCTGGACGTGGGCCCATGACCAGGGCCGGCTGGCCGTGGAGAAGGAATTCGGCGACAAGGTGGAAACCGCCTACATCGAGAACGTCCCCGAAGGCCCGGAGGCCGAGCGCGTTATCCGCGACTTCGCCAACAAGGGTTTCGACTTGATCGTCACCACCAGCTTCGGCTTCATGGACCCCACCATCGCCGTAGCCCAGGAGTTCCCGGATACGTGGTTCGTCCACGTTTCAGGCTTCAAGACGGCCGACAACGTGAGCACCGCCTTCGGTCGGATGTACCAACCGCGCTATCTGTCCGGGCTGGTGGCCGGCAGCGCGACAAAGTCCAACATCATCGGCTACGTGGCCGCCTTCCCCATCCCAGAGGTCATTCGCGGCATCAACGCCTTCACGGTGGGCGTCCGCCAAGCCAACCCCGATGCTGAAGTGCGCGTCGTGTGGACCAACACCTGGTTCGGCCCGCCAGAGGAGAAGGAAGCAGCCGATGCACTTCTGGCCGAGGGCGCTGACGTCATCGCCCAGCACCAGGACACCACGGAGCCGCAGAAAGCCGCCCAGGACGCCGGCGATGTCAGCATCGGCTACGATTCCGACATGAGTCAGTTCGTGGGCGACACGGTGCTCACCAGCCCGATCTGGAACTGGGGTGTCAAGTACGTGGACATCGTCCGCCAGGTGATGAACGGCACGTACAAGACCGAATCATACTGGGGTGGCATGGAGGACGGCGTCGTGGGCCTGGCCCCCCTCAGCGATCGCGTTTCTGACGACGTTCGCAGGCTGGTCGATGAGAAGAAACAGCTCATTCTGAGCGGCGATTGGGACGTCTTCTGCGGACCGATCGACGGTCAGAACGGCAAGCTGGTCGTGCCGGCCGGCAAGTGCCTGTCTGACCCCGAGATGCTGAGCATCGACTGGTTCGTCGAGGGAGTCAAGGGCGAGGCGCCCAGCCAGCCGCCAGAGTCCGCCGGCGAAAAGGAAGCGCCGGCCGGAGCGTCCCAGGCCATGAAGGAGCTGACCTTCGGCCTGGTGTTCGTCGGTCCCCACAATGACCACGGCTGGAGTGAGGCGCACTACACAGCCGGCCAGTACGTCGAGGAAACGGTGCCTGGCGCCAAGATGGTCTGGCTGGAGAGCCTGAATCCGGCTGACCGCCCGGATACCACCCTGGAGCAGGTCGTGGATGACATGGTCGGTGGGGGAGCCAAACTCATCTTCACCACCTCTGACTCCTTCGAGGAGGACACGCTCCCGGTTGCCAAGAAATACCCCGACGTCGTCTTCATCAACGTCTCAGGCGACGATGTGCTCACCGGTGACGCCCCGCCCAATGAGGGGAACATCATGGGCCAGATGGCGCCCATGAAGGGCGTGGCCGGCTGCACCGCGGCCATGGCCACGCAGACCGGCAGCATCAGCTACCTGGGGCCGCTGATCAACTTCGAGACCCGCCGGCTGGCGTCGGCGGCCTACCTGGGGGCGCGCTACTGCTACGAGAAGTACCGTGGCAAGAACCCCGACGATCTGAACTTCAGAGTGACCTGGATCGGTTTCTGGTTCAACATCCCCGGTGTCACACTGGACCCGACCGAGGTCACTAACGACTTCTTCGACACGGGCGCCGATGTGGTGATCTCAGGCATCGACACCACGGAGGCGCTGGTGGTAGCCGGCCAGCGGGCGGCTCAGGGTCAGAGTGTCTTCGCCATCCCCTACGACTACGCCGGCGCGTGTGCTGAAGCGCCCGATATCTGCCTGGGCATTCCGTACTTCAACTGGGGGCCGGCCTACGCCGCCACCGCGCGCGCCGTGATGAACGGCACTTGGAAACAATCGTGGGATTGGAACCCGCCTGACTGGAAAGACATCAACAACCGCGACACCACGGGCACCGGGTTCATCTTCGGCCCGGCCCTCACGGATGAACAGAAAGCCAACCTGCAAGAGTTCATTGACGGCCTGGCGTCGGGTGACGTCGTGCTCTACAAAGGTCCGCTCAACCTGCAAGACGGCACACCATACCTGAAGGCCGGCGAGACGGCAACACCGGAGCAAATCTGGTACCTGCCGCAGCTCCTGGAAGGCATGGAAGGACCGAGCGAATAG
>JBHHTZ010000620.1:0-2842 GCA_046753605.1 Anaerolineae bacterium | reverse complement strand
ACTTTTCCCACGACGACGCGCCCACCCTCCTCTTTGCCCGCGAAGAATACCACCGCACCGCCGGCCTGGATATGACCGGCGGCATCGTATCCGTTGCCGGCAGCCAGGTCACGGTGAACATGAGCAGCGCCAAAGTCCCGCAGAGTACGTTGGCCAGCATGAACTGGGGCCCTTATCGCTATCGCAACGGCCAGTGGGAGGCCTACCCCCTGGACAAGTACTGGGACAAGATGGCGGTGCAGTACAAGAAAATCTTCGACCAGAATCCGCCGAAAGACGAGAACGGTGTGCCGATGTACAGCGCCGGCGCCCCGGACGCAGAGGTGGTGGATGGTCTGGTGACCGCCTCCCGGGCCTATTACATCAGCATGGTGCAGGGGAGCAACAAGGTGGTGGCCTTCGACTATGTGGCCCTGGTCACCGCCAAGGTGCGCGGCGCGGTGGCCGACGCCAGCCTGGCCCAGTCCACGGTGAACAGCGTCGGCGCCGGCCTGGAGCTGATCGCCAACCAGGTTTCCGGGGATTTCATCAGCCTGGCGAAGGTTAAAGATACAGAGGCGTTCAAGAGTGGTGTGGCTAGAATTGAGAAAGCCGCTAAGACGAAGAAAATGCGCCTCAGAGCCATCGCCAGGATGAAGAAGAAGCCGTCGAGCGAACTCAAAGCTGCTATGAAGCAGACCAGAAGAGATAATATTAAAATGGGGGCCAAAGCCGGCCTCAGCGTGGCCGCCCTGAGTATGTCCGTTGCGGCCAGCTACACCGGAAAACCGGTGCTGAAACACATCACCAACGGTCTGGCCGCCGTCTCTGAGATCGTGGATACCGTGGAAACATTACAAAGTGTGGCCAAGGCCTGGCGGGAAGCAAAGACAGCCGCCAGGCTCTCTGGCCGGGTAGCCACATTCTCGGGCACGTACAGGACCGCCTCGAATGCCATCGCCAAGGATATTCACGGCTCTTCGATGAAGGCCGGCATCGTCCTGACGGTGATCGCCATCGCCGTGACCATGGGCGTGTTCATCGCCGTGTGGGCCGAAGGGGGCTACGGCTCCTTTGGCGGTTTGACGTTCAACGCCGCGTTGTCCGGTATGATCGCTACCATCATCGCCACGGTGATCATGTTCGCCATCAGCCTCATTCCCGTCATCGGGCAGATCATTGCCGCCGTGATCGCTTTGATCGATGCGTTGGTGGCCGCGGTGTGCGCCATCGCCGACGCCATCACCGACGAGACCTGGGATTTCGCCTTTAGCATGGACCTGCAGTATCAGAGTGATCTGAACGCAGGGACCCTTTCCGGCGGTTTTCGGCAGCAGTATATCATCAAAGCCGCTGCCTACAACGATGGGCGGGACAGTGACGAGCAGCTTCCCAGCCAGCTCTCTACCGACATTTCCATTGAAAAGAAGTCGGACAGCAAGTGGATCGTCACGGACAACGGGGCCGGCCAGAAGTTCACCATCCGGAAGAAGAGCGCCAAGCTCAACGTCAACATTCCGGGAACTTCGTTCTCATCAACCGGCTTCGGCAAGTGGTTCTGCAAGGGAATCTCCGGCCTGTTCACCTATGCCATCCAGTGGTCCATCTACAGCCAGACCTCCCTGGTGGGCAACCTGCACAGTGACAGCCGCACGCAGACGATGGATTTCCATCCTTCGCTTGTGAATGCCAAAAAGGGCTTCTCCGCCGGCAACCAGGTCAAGTATAGCCTGAAAGTGGTCAACGCCATCACCCTGGCCGACGTGCCCTTTGACTGGAAGGCGGCCATCTATGCCTGGCAGTACACCTACGCCAACCTGGATTCCGCCACCATCAAGCATGTGCTCAAGACGAGCGACAGCACCAAGAAAGAAAACAAGATCACAGGCCTCGAGCGCAATCAGATGGAAGGGGCCTGGAAGAAGAAGAGCAAGTATCTTGATGGGGAAACCGCGCTGGTGATGAGCGAGCCCCTCTCCAAAACCCTGACGTTGGACGAGACCGGCATCAACCGTCCGGTCAATCTCTACCTGGCCGAAGCCTACGCCGTGCCCACCCAGGAATGCTGGATTGTTATTGTTGCGATGGTCCCCGTCCCGGTCTGCTACATTCGCACGGACGACAACGACGGCAAGACCACCTTCTCCGACCTGGGCAAGAGCATGAAATGGGACGTCTTCCCGGCCACGCTGGACGGGTTCTACGCCTGCGAAAGCGGCGACCCCAGCGACACCTGTCACAAAGATGGCGGCTACTCCTTGGGCTGGGGCCAGACCGGCGACCTGACATTCCCACGCATGAAGGACTTTGACGGCGACGGCCTGCTCAACAAGAAGGACGGCGGCAACGACCCCAACGACAGCAAGTGGGACAGCGACCGCGACGGCCTTTCCGATCCCTTCGAATTGCAGAAAGGGAGCGACCCCACTCTGGCCGATAGCGACGGCGATGGCCTGAGCGACTATGACGAAGTGCGCCTGGGCACAAACCCCAACCGCCAGGACACGGACGGCGACGGCCTGACCGACAAGCAAGAGGTGGACGGCTGGGAGTTCGTCTACGCCCTGGCCCCGGACCGCAGCCAGTTGAAGACCTGGGTCACGTCCGACCCCTTGAGCATAGACGGCGACGGCGATACCCTGACCGACTTCCAGGAAAAGGTCTACGGCTTCAATCCCCGGGTGAAGTCCGACCTGGATTTGCTGGACTATTCATCGAAGGTGATCGAGCCGGACGCTCCGATCATGCTCTTGCGCTTCGAGGAGACCGACGGGGCCACCACCTTCAGCGACGTTTCCGGCTACACCAACAACGGCGCCTGCCAGGGCAGCGCCTGCCCGGCCGCCGGCCACCTGGGCCGCTA
>JBHHTZ010000619.1:0-2846 GCA_046753605.1 Anaerolineae bacterium | reverse complement strand
GGCGGAACCACGTATCCACCCTCCCCCTGAATCGGTTCAACAAAGACGGCGGCGACCTCGTCGGCGGGCACGATGCGGGCGAATAGGCTGTTTTCGATGTAGTCGATCACAGCCTTGCTCTCGCTGCGCCCGTCAGACGCCATCGGGTGGTACGGGTTCGGGTAGGGCACGTGCGTGACGCCCGGCATCAGCGGCGCGAAGCCTCGACGTTGAACCGACTTGCTGCCTGTTAGCGCCAGCGATCCCATCGTCCGGCCGTGGAAACTGCCGATGAAGCTGAGGAAGCGCGGCCGGCCTGTCGTGTAGCGGGCCAGCTTCAGCGCCGCTTCAACCGACTCGGTTCCCGAGTTCGTCAGAAATACCTGCTTTTCGGAACCACCTGGTGCGATTTCCACCAGCCGCTCGGCCAGTTCGACTTCAGCCTGGTAGTAGAAGTCAGTGCCAGACATGTGAATGAAGCGCTCCGCCTGCTCCTGAATTGCGCGGACGACGGCCGGATGCGAATGCCCGGTGGCAACCACAGCGATGCCGGCGGTGAAGTCGATGAAGCGGTTGCCGTCCACGTCCCACACGTGAGCGCCGCGGCCGTGATCCATCACGAACGGGTAGCTCCGCGTGTACGACGGAGATAGCACACGGCTGTCTCGTGCGACGATCGCCCGCGCCTTTGGTCCAGGCAGATCTGTCTGGAGGCGCGGACCCTTGTCAACAGCGAGATCTTGAATTGGTTCTGCGATAGCCATGAAAGTTACTCCTCATTGAGTTTTGTTGGTTGACGAGAGCGTTCCAGTGACCAGTGATCAGTCATCAGTGATCAGTGATCAGTAAGCAGTGATCACTGACAGGAGTTACGCGGTAAAGGTGACCGGCACTTCCTCAAGCCCGTCAGAGGACCAGAGATTCTGGTATTACGGCCAGAACAGGCACGCCAGACACAGTTCGGAAGTGCCGGTCACCTGATCTCGCTCTCACCGCGTAAGTCCTGTTACTGATCACTGTTCACTGATCACTGATCACCGGTCCCTCATGCCAGGTGCAGCCGCCGGCCTACCCCGATGAGCCCGTTCCAGATTGGGTCCAGAAACCCACTCCAGCGCACCACAGCGATTGCCGTGAGCGAGCCGAGGAGAGCGCCGGCTACGATGTCGGAGGGGTAGTGCACGCCGCAGTACACCCGGCCGAGTGCGAACAGCGTCGCCAGTCCGAACATGACGAGGCCGGCCGGCCGATGGTGCAGGTAGACGGCCGTCGCCAGCGCGAAGCCGACCGTTGCCGGGTTGCTGGGGAGGGACGGATCGGATGGCTCATAGAAACAGCGGGTCACATCCAATGTAACAAAGGGGCGTGGCCTGAAGTAGAGCAAGTTCAGCCCCTTCAGCAAGACATTAGCCAGCAACAACGCAAGCGTTGTTCGGAAGAGCATGAGCTGATACCGCACCCGCGTTGCCGGCCCGCCCGGCGAGAACCACAGAGCCAGGAGGATCAGGGCCAGCGTTGTCGGCACGAAGTAGTCGTTGACAACTAATCGTGCGGCCGCATCCAGCAATTCGCTGCGTCCCGCCAGGTTGTTGATCAGGTACAACAGTCTGACATCAAGCGACATGTTCACCTTCAGCCATCACTTCGGCTGTCCAGCGCAACACTTGCTGGACGGCTTCGTCGTCCGTGTGTACAACGGCCACTTCGGCAGGGCCGGCTGCCATGTCCCCCACAGGCGCCGGATTCGCCCGAAAGACCAACAGAGCTGCCCGATTCTCCAACTGAAGCAGTCGTTCCGATGCCGACAGGGCCTCTGTCAGCCGGCGTCGAAGGCCGCCCCAGTGCAGGGCCTGCCAGAACGTCGAACGGTGCAGAAGCTCCAGGCCCGTGGCCTCAGGATCCAAAACCGGATCGATGGCCACGACACCTCGGATTGCCAGATCCGTGGCGGCTGCCCGCAGCGCCAGGTCCCCCCCGATGCCGGCCCCGATCAACACGATCCCCCGACCGTTGACCTCTGATCTCTTCTGAAGATACGAACAGGCGGCCGGCAGCCGGGCCAGCACCTCCGGGTACTCGACTGGACCGTCCGCAGCCAGGTCAACGTTCACTACGACAGCGCTTTGATTCACCAGTTGATCACTCAATCGAGCTACCGGAAAATCGCCATCGGGAAGATCGGAGATGAGGATGACAGCCGGCCCGCAGCCAACACCCGGAGCCTGTCGCACCATGCCCTGCCCTGGGCCAAAATCCACTCGCTCGCCGCTCTGTTCAAGCTGGACGGCCGTCGGTCGGTGCAATACGCTTACAAACACAAGTGTGGTGGCGACCGCTGCCAGCGTCGATAGTCCGAAGATGGTGAACAGCTCCGCGCCGGCCAGGCCAGGCTGGAAGATCAGGGTCTGCGCTGTCCCAAAGAACCAGAGGTAAGCGCCGCCGAGAAGAGCAACGCCAAGCGCGTAGCTCCAACGCCATCGCTGCCGGCCCAGAAGTGAAAAGCCGGCCCAGTGGTATCGAGCCGCAGTCAGTTGAAGGACCCCGAGAACGGCGACAAAGGTAAACGCAAAATACCGTTGAAGCATGCCGGGGGGAAAGAAATGTAGCATCAGTCTTGCAGGTCTTTGAGCCGTTCGTAGTCAGGTCGTTCAGTTCGTAGTCAGGCACGCAGCACAGCGGAGTGCTGTCGAGACGCCACTCCACCAGTGCTACGCGGCTTACTGCCAACAGGTCATCCCGCCACCCGACATAGCAGGCGCTTGGCCTACATTCGAGTCATTCCATTACTACTCAGGTCAGCCTCGACGGGCAATTCATGATGCTGTTGGTAATTCTATGTCAAGTTCGACATCGCCCCCCGGCCTTCG
>JBHHTZ010000618.1:0-2851 GCA_046753605.1 Anaerolineae bacterium | reverse complement strand
ATGCTGCGCTCCAGGATCAGGAACTTCTCGTTCATAAATGCACTCTCCATAGGTCGCTACGGCCCAGGCAACTGATCCCGCACAGGGCCGCAGGTCCACGTCTCTTTGCAGCATGGCCTCAAGATCTCGCCAGAACTTGCTCTCCGTCTCGACGTCGTCGCAGAGTATGGCCACGTCTAGATCGGACCAAGGCCCGAAGCGCCCAGGCTGTACCAACGAACCAAACAAGTAAACTGCACGGATGGTAGGGAACGTCGGTGCAAGGATCAGTATCGCCGCGTACGCGCGGCGATACTGCTCCTGACGGAGCTGTTCCCGCGACTGCCGGCGCCGTATCTCGCGCCGGGCGTGATACTCTCTTGCCTGTCTGATGGCCTGTCTGTCCATGCTACCTCAGTCCAGCGGTCCTTTTTTGTTCCTGTGCGCCTCTAACGACAGTTGAATCACCCGATCGATAAGCTCCATCGGGGCGATGCCGGCCTCGGCTGGCCCCTGGAAGATGGTGGACGAGGGGGTAGCTCCGGGCAGCGTGTTGGGTTCCGTGATCACGAAGCGGTCGCCGACCACGAAGCCGTCGAAGCGAGTGTAGGCTTTGAGATGTAACAGCTTGTAGGCCCGCTCCACCGTGCGCTGGATTTCCTCCAGTTTCTCCTGTGGCAGGCGGGCCGGCGTGATGTTTTCGCCCTCTCCGGGTAAGAATTTTTCCTCGATGGTCAGGAAGTCCCCCTTAGGTGGGGTTTCGGTAGGCGGGAAAGCTCGCGGTTCGTCATTGCCGATGACGGCCACAGTGATCTCCATGCCTTGAAGCAATTCCTCGACGAGAATCTCGTTGTCCCACTCCAGAGCCTCCTCGATGGCCGGCCCCAACTGCTCTGGCGTGCGAACCACCCCCAGGCCGACGCTGCAACCTTCGCGAGTCGGCTTGACCACGCACGGGTAGCCGAACTCACCGGCGACCATCGCCTGCACGCTTTCGGGCTCGGATTCCCACTGCCGGCGGCTGACGACGCGGTGCTTTGGCACGTCAATGCCGGCCTGCCGCAGAAGACGACGCTGCACGGCTTTGTGCATCCCCAGAGCGGAACCGAGCACGCCGGCGCCGCTGTATGGCACGTCGAGAAGTTCCAGCAATCCCTGCAAACAACCATCCTCCCCCCACTTGCCGTGTAGCCCGATGTACACAAAATCGACGCGATTCTTCAGGTCTTCGTAGGGGATCCTTTGGGCATCGTGCGCCAACCGCGCTTCGATGTCAGCCGTGGTATTCTGGACCAACAGCGGCAGTGTGATCTCCCACAGCCGGCCCACCGAGTCCATGAAGATGGGCACGCCCTCGTATTTGGAGGGATCCAGGGTGTAGAAGATGTTGCGCCCGCTGTCCAGCGAAATCTCCTTCTCCGACGACCGCCCGCCGACGATGACGCCGACGCGCAAGCGTTGGCTCTGCTTGGTCGAGTTGGTTTGTGTAGTCATGGTGCTCCCTTGTCAGTGATCAGTAATCAGTAATCAGTCAACGGATTCCGAATACTGATCACTGATCACTGATCACTGATTACTGATTACTGGACTGTCAGGCCAACGGCCCTCTCTTCTCACCGTGCGCCTCCAACGCCAACTGCACGATTCGGTCCACCAACATCATCGGGGTCAGGCCGGCCTCGGCTGCCTGGTGGAACATGAAGGACGAAGGCGACATGCCCGACGTCGAGTTGGGGTCGGTGAGCAGGATGCGACCATCCTCTAGCAGGAAGCCATCGATGCGGCTGTAGCCGGTGAAGCCAAGGGCCTTGTGAGCTTTGATCGCTTCGTCCTGCAAGCGTCGGAGGGTCGGTGCATCGACGCGGGCCGGCGTGATTTTCTGCGAGCGGCCCGGCATATACTTGTCATCGTAAGTCAGGTAGGGGTTGGTGGTGGCGGTCTCCGTCGGGATGAAGGCCTGTGGCTCCTCGTTCCCAACAATGATAACCGAGAACTCCATGCCGTCAAGGAATTCCTCGATCAGCGCGGCGGTGTCCCACTCCAGGGCGGTGGCCAGGGCGTCGGGCAGATCGCCGGCCTCCCCCACGACAGACACCCCAACACTGGACCCTTCGCGCGTCGGCTTCACCACACACGGCAAGCCGATTTCGTCGGCGATGCGCTGGGTGATGGTCTCTGGATCGGCCTGCCACTCGCGCTCTGTGACAACGAGTTCGCGCGCGACTTCCAGGCCGGCCTCCTGCAGCAACTGGTGGGCGGTCGGCTTGTCCATGGAGACAGCGCACGGCAGTACGCCGGAGCCGGTATACGGCACCTCCAGCAGTTCCAGCAGGCCCTGGATGCATCCATCGTCGCCGTACTTGCCGTGCAGGGCGATGAAAACCACGTCAACGAGCTCTTTCAGGTCCTCGTACGGGATGCGCGTGGCATCGTAACCGACACGGTTGGTGATGTCGCTGGTCGTGTTCTGGATAACCAGCTTGTCAGGTAGTTGCCACAGGTGGCCGTGCTGGTCCATGAAAATGGCCAGGCGTTGGTATTTTGATGGGTCCAGGTTGAAATAGACCTGCCGGCCACTGGCCAGCGAAGCTTCTCGCTCCGACGACCGGCCACCGAAAATTACGCCCACTCGGATCATCAGGTACTCCGTGCTGTTTGAGTTCGTGGAAAAGGGTTCTCCGCCGGGTAGTTACCTGCTATTATAGCAGACGTAGCCGGTCCCTGCCAAAGTTCCACGGATTCAGGCCCAGGGGCGAGGCAGGGCGGAGAGCAGGTTCATTTGCAAACACGACACGAATCCGCCCTGCCTCGCCCCTGCAAGGCACTGCAAGAAAACGCGCCACTTGACAACCGGAACATACGTTCGTATAAT
>JBHHTZ010000617.1:0-2864 GCA_046753605.1 Anaerolineae bacterium | reverse complement strand
CAGATTGCCTGTCCCCACACGGTGGACAGCGTCTTACCGCTGTCGGAAGTGGCTGACCGGCGTGTCCATCAGGCATTCATCGGCACCTGCACGAATGGCCGGCTGGAGGACATCGCTGCCGCCGCCGAAGTGGTGCGCGGGCGCCATGTGGCCCCTGGCACACGGCTGCTGGTTGTGCCGGCGTCGTCGCAGGTACTCCAACAGGCGATTCAGGCGGGGTACATCGCTGATCTCCTGGCAGCCGGCGCTGTCATCGGCCCACCGGGCTGCGGGCCGTGCATGGGCAACCACATGGGCGTGCCGGCGCCTGGCGAGGTCACCATCAGTACCGCTAACCGTAACTTCCGGGGTCGCATGGGCACGGCCGAAGCTGAAATCTACCTGGCCAGCCCGGCGGTTGTGGCCGCGAGCGCAATCGCTGGGGTGATTGCAGGAGTCGAAGACGTAGAGCAGAAGTGAAGGCGCGACGGTGAGATAGAGCGAACGACGCCGCCGTGTCAATCTCGATTGACGCGCTTCCCTTTCCATGCTATAGTTTGCGGTATCATGGAAGGTAATACACCCCCCCTCGTCGTCATTGAAGGTCTGTCCAAGCGATTCGGGCCAACGTGGGCTCTCCGCAAGGTCGATCTGACGCTGACGGCGGGGGCGTTTTTGACAGTTTTCGGTCCGAATGGCGCCGGCAAGACCACACTCATTCGGATCCTGGCGACCCTCAGCCGGCCCTCGTCGGGGGAAATCTACCTGGCCGGCGTGCCGCTGAAACGCGCCGGCGCGCGGCTGCGGCGGTCCATCGGCCTCGTCACGCACCAGACGCTCTTGTATCCAGACTTAAGCGCGGAGGAGAATCTGCGGTTCTACGGGCGGCTGTATGACGTGCCGGAACTGGACAAACAGATCGACCTGGCCCTGGAGCGGGTGGGCTTGCATGGCCGGCGGTACAGCCTGGTGCGCGAGTTCTCGCGCGGCATGCAGCAGCGTCTGTCCATCGCCCGCGCGATTCTCCACGATCCCGCGCTGGTGCTGCTGGACGAACCGTACACCGGCCTCGACCCGGAGGCCGCCGAGACGCTGGGGGAGATTCTGACCGGCCTCAGCCGGCAAGGACGCACGATCATCCTGGCAACCCACAACCTGGAGCGCGGGCTGGCTCTGTGCGACGAGGTTGCCATTCTGGCGCGAGGCCGCGTGGCCTATCGCGCCCCCCGAGAGGAGATTGATGGGGGAGACTTCGGAGCCATCTATCGCCACCACGTGGCCCAGACAGCGTGAACTTCCGGCGGCCCAGGGATGGGTCGCCGAAGCAAGTGGGTATCTGAAGAAGGCCGGCACCATCGCCGGCAAGGACCTGCTCGCCGAGTGGCGCGGTAAGGAAATCGTCAGCGCGACGCTGGTGTTCTCGCTGCTGACCGTGGTGATTTTCAACTTCGCCTTCGAGTTGCAGCGGGTCGATCTGCCGACCGTCGCGCCGGGCATCCTGTGGGTAGCATTCACCTTTGCCGGCACCCTGGGGCTGAACCGGTCCTTCGCGGTTGAGAAGGATCGTGGGTCCCTGGCCGGCCTGATGCTGGCCCCAGTGGACCGCAGCGCCATCTACCTGGGCAAGGCGGCAGCCAACGTGCTGCTCATGCTGATCACCGAAGCCATACTGCTGCCCATGTTTGCGGTCTTCTTCAACATGCCGATGCTTCGGCTTGTGGCGATCATCCCAATTGTGGGGCTGGGAACCGTTGGTTTCGTCGCTGTGGGCACGCTCCTGGCAGCGGTGGCCATGCACACCCGCGCCCGGGAAGTGATGCTGCCGGTGTTGCTGTTCCCGACGCTAATGCCGGTTATCATCGTCGCGGTACAGGCAACCGGAAGGCTGCTACAGGGAGACTCGCTGACAGCTCTCACGGGCGAGTTGGGTATACTACTGGCCTACGATGCCATACTGTTTGTTGTAGCCTGGCTAACTTTCGAATTCGTTGTGGAGGCATAGCGAGTATGATTGGAGGCAAGCGAGTATGAATGACCGGTTGGAGCGCTGGACGCCGATTGCGGGCTGGCTGACTCTGATCCTGATGTTGGTTGCCCTTTACGGGGCGCTGATTCTATCGCCCCCGGAACAGATGCTGGGCGATGCCTTCCGCATCTTCTACTTCCATGTCCCGTCGGCGTGGTCTGCGTACCTGGCATTCACCGTGGTCTTCGTGGCAAGCATCGCATATCTTTTGACGCGCAGTCGACACTGGGACGTGCTGGCGCTGTCATCGGCTGAGCTGGGGGTGGTGTTTACAACGCTGGCGCTAATCACCGGCAGTCTCTGGGCGAAGTCGTTCTGGGGAATCTGGTGGACGTGGGGCGACATGCGCCTCACCCTCACGCTCTTTCTGTGGTTCCTGTACGTGGCATATCTGATGCTGCGAGCGTATACCGAGCCGGGGCCGCAGCAGGCTCGCCTGTCGGCTGTGATCGCCGTGGTGGGTGTGCCGGTGATTGTGATGAACCATTTCGCCGTGCGCATTTGGCGCACGCAGCATCCGTCGCCGGTAGTACTGCGTGAGGGCGGGCCGGCCATCGAACCGATCATGATCGTGGTTCTCGTCATCTCACTCATTGCTTTCACCGTGATGTACATCTACCTGCTGGCCAATCGCGTTCGGTTGGAACGGACGCGCATTGCCCTGCGCAGTGCGCAGGAACAGTTGAGTGCGTAGGAGTTGCCTGTGTCTACTCTCTGGATCTACTTCATTCTGTTCGCTGCACTGAGCGTGTTCACTTTGCTATATGCGTTTCGCTCGCTCGGGCCGGCGGAGGACGCCGAGAAGCGGGTGATGGAGCTGCAAGACCGCGATGACAGTGAACAGTGAACAGTGAACAGT
>JBHHTZ010000616.1:0-2877 GCA_046753605.1 Anaerolineae bacterium | reverse complement strand
GCCTCGACCACGATCATCCAGGCAAAGGCGAAGCTGGCGAGAACGATGAGCGGCGAAGCGATATTGGGCAGGATGTGTCGGAACATGATGCGCAGATGGTTCGCGCCCACTACCCGTGCAGCTTCGATGTACTCTCTCCCGCGCACACTAAGCACTTCCCCGTGCACCACCCTGGCGAAAAGAACCCAGCCGCCGATACCCAGCACCAATACCGTGGTCTTGACTCCCGGCCCGACAACGGCCACCAGCGCTATGGCCAGGGCAATAAAGGGGTACGATTGTTGAACGTCCGCCAATCGCATGATGGCCTCAACTCGACCCCCGAAGTAGCCGGCAACCATCCCCAGCAACGTGCCCAGGGTGGTAGCCACGACCGTCGTGACCAGACCAACTAGCAACGATATCCTGGCCCCAAACAGAGTGCGGCTCAAGACATCCCGGCCAAGATGGTCGGTGCCCAAAGGATGCTCCATCGAACCCCCGGGTGCCCAGGCTGGGGGCGCCAAACGTTTTCCCAACTCAATCGCTGTTGGGTCCGCCGGCGCGATCCAGGGTGCAAGAACAGCGCCAAGAACCATACTCACCAGAATCACAGAGCCGACCACAGCCGTTCGATTGCGCCAAACAGTGTCGATAACTTTCTTCATCGTCCTATTCCCAGCTCAACAGCTCTCATGTACAGGATTTACGCGGTAAAGGTGACCGGCACTTCCTCAACCCTGTCGGAGGATCAGTGACGCTGGTTGTGTGGCCAAAACAAGTGCTCCAGACACAGCTCCGAAGTGCCGGTCACCTGATCTTGCTCTCACCGCGTCAATCCGGTCACTTACGTCCTTGTGTTTCTTCACTCGTACCTTATCCGGGGGTCCAAATAGCCATAAGACATATCCGTGACGAAATTGACCCCCGTGACCAGGACAGAGATGACGAAAACCGCCGCCTGCGCTACCGGGTAGTCTCGAGCGCTCACAGCCTGTACCAACAGCCGGCCTATTCCGGGCCAGGCAAAGACCATTTCAATTACAATTGACCCTCCTACCAAAGCAGCAAACATATAACCGATCAACGCAACAACGGGTATCGCGGCATTCCTCAATGCATGGCGATAGATCACGATCCCCTCCCGCAGCCCTTTGCTCCTGGCCGTTCGAATGTAGTCCTCGCCCAATACATCCAACATGCCTGACCGGGTCACGCGGACCAGTCGGGCCATGGAATAAGCAGCCAGACTGAAACTGGGCAGAATCAAGTGCTGAAGGCCGCCTCGTCCCGAGGTAGGCAGCAGTTTGAGCCGCACGGCAAAGACGATGACAGCCATCACGCCTAACCAGAAGGTGGGGATGGACTGCCCTAAGAGGGAAACTACCATGCAGACGTTGTCATAGAGTGAGCCCCTTTTCACAGCCGCGATGACTCCTACTGGGATGGACAGGAGGATAGCCAGGACCACCGATGCCAGGGCCAATTCCAAAGTGGCCGGCAAACGATCGAGAACCAGTTCCAATGCAGGACGCTCGAAACGAATGGATGTCCCGAAATCGCCGGCCGCTACCCGTGTCAAGAATCGAGAGTACTGGATGTACACAGGATCATTCAATCCATAGGCCGCCCTGAACTGCTCGATCATTTCGTCTGTGGCATCGAAGGGCATCATGAGGGCTACCGGGTCGCCGGATAGTCTCAGCATCAAGAAGATCACCGTGACCGATCCCAGGATCACGAACACGGTTTGAAGGAGACGCCGTACCAGGTATTTGCTCATCTCTTTTCCTCACGGCTGACCGTTTTCAGGACGGGTCACCCGAAGTATGCAATGTCGGCGCTGGGATAGACAGCGACCGCTGCCCTATCCCCGTGCACCTCTTGCAAGGCCTGCAACACGTCATCCCAATTGGTCATCAGTGCCAGTTTGGGCGAATCCTCAAAGAAGCGCATACTGGCCTTGTCGGGATACTCGCTATAGACAATCAAACGGTTGAAGTGCGGCGGAATCGCACGTCTGCCCCGCATGTGAAAAACCCTGCCCCCAATGGTTGTGCCCCAGGCCAGTGACAGATAATGGACAACCATCCCCTCGGGCGCATTAGCGATCAGCACGAAATCCCCACCGCTCTTTTTGACCGATCCGGCCACCTTCAGAGCCAAAGCCCATTCATTGGCTTTGGTATAGGCATTGGCGATAACGATATCTTTCTCTTCTGCCTTGGGGGTCAGATAGTGCCGCTTGGCCTCTTGCACGCTGGCCTCGTGAGTGGGTTTCAAGGCCCCGGCAAAAAGAGCAACAGAATCCCCCCACGGGTTGGCGATGCACTGGATGGTGATGTCTAGACCAACCAGCGTTGCTGCCTCCTCCATGTCATTGTAGGTGGGGTTATCATCACTTATTGAAATACCTTGGATGGCAAATCCGGCCTGGTTCTTGGGCATTGAGTGGTTAGCCATAATGGTATCTATGGAAGCGACACCGGGTATGATCATCTTGGCCCCACCGCTGAACCCAACCATGTGATGGGGACATGTAATGTTGATAGCAATCTTGAAGTCGCAGTGCATGACCTCGGCATTGACAGAGACTTCCGTGCCGAAGCTGGTGGTGCCCACGTAGGTACAGTTCTCATAGATGTTGTGATTGTACACTGGGAACCGGGCCACAACCGCCTCCCCCAGTTTCTTGGTCAGGTCCACTCTGTTCATCGGGCCGTGCGCGCCGTAAGCCGCCACGAACCGGATCCTGTCGTCGGAAATGCCGGCCAACGCCAGTTCATCCAGCACAAAGGGCACTATTCTGGCCGCCCTGGTCGGGCGAGACAGGTCATCGAAAAGGATGACGACCTCGCTCTTGCCCCTGGCCAGTTCCCTGATCGGTGGTGCGCCCAC
>JBHHTZ010000615.1:0-2880 GCA_046753605.1 Anaerolineae bacterium | reverse complement strand
CTTCCCCAGCGAAATCCGCCTTTTTATGTACGGTCTCAGGGATTCCTCACTCCGCCGGCGCTCCGTTCGGAATGACATATGAGCGGGTCGTTACCGGTCTATGTTCTCAATCTTCATCAGCGGTTCTCGCTCCTGGAAACGACTGAAGTCGTTACTACAAATTCCGCGAAACGGGGTTGAGAGATCGCTACGCTAGCAGGGACTCCACCGCGTTGGTAATGTCTTCAGCACTTGGGATGTATTGATCTTCCAGCGCCGAGCTGAAGGGCACGGGGGTGTGCGGTGCTGTCAGCATTTGCGGCGGTGCGTCCATGAAATCAAAGACCCGTGAGGTGGCCAGCGCTACCAGGTCTGTTGCCATGCTGCAGCGCGGATTGTCCTCATCCACAACCACCAGCCGATGGGTCTTTCTGACCGACTCCAGGATCGTGTCCTCGTCGAGGGGCGACAGGGACCGGGGGTCGATGACTTCGAGTTCGATGCCGTCCTTCGCCAGTTCCTCAGCCGCGTCCAACGCCATGTACACCATGCGGCCAATGGCGACCACTGTGGCATCCTCGCCTTCCCGCTTGACGTCGGCCTGGCCCAGCGGAATGACGTACGCCTCCTCTGGCACCTCACCTTCCACGTCGTAGAGCAGCTTGTGCTCAAAAAAGATGACGGGGTCGTTGTCGCGAATCGCGGCGGCCAGCAGTCCCTTGGCATCATAAGGGGTCGCCGGCGCCACCGTCTTCAGCCCTGGCATGTGGGTGAAGACCGAGTAGTGGGAGCCGGAGTGCTGGCCGGCGGCCCGAAAGCCGGCGCCGATCATGGTGCGGATGACCAGAGGCACCTGCGCTTTGCCGCCGAACATGTAGCGCAGCTTGGCCCCCTGATTGAAAATCTGGTCCATGCAGACGCCGAAGAAGTCAACGAACATCAACTCGGCGATGGGGCGCAGGCCACTGGACGCAGCGCCCACCGCCGTGCCGATAAAAGCTGACTCGCTGATGGGGGTGTCGCGCACGCGGTCACGGCCAAACTCCTTGGCCAGGCCGGCGCTGACACCGAGCACCCCGCCCCATGCCTCCTCACCTTTCCCCTCGATGTGGGGCAGCGTTGCACCGCCGGCCACGTCCTCGCCCATGAGAATCACGGTGGGGTCGCGGCGCATCTCTAACCGCATGGCCTCATTGATGGCTTCCCGAAATGTCAACGTACGGCTCGTCATGACTCCTCCTCCTTCAGGGATAGCTCACATAGACGTCGGTCGCGAGCTCTTGGGGGGCCGGCATGGGGCTGGCCTCGGCGAACTCGACGGCTTCGTCGATGGAGTTCTTGGCCTGCGCGTCGATCTCGTTCAGTTCCGCCTCCGACAGCAGGCCCCGCTCCAGCACGTTCTGGCGGAACTTGCTGATGGGGTCTCGCTCGCGGAACGCCGCTCGCATCTCGTCGGTGTAGTAGGCCACGCCGTCACCCTCGAAGTGACCGTAGTACCGGAATGCCTTGCACTCGATAAGTGTCGGCCCCAGGCCCTTCCGAGCACGATCAATCGCCTCGCCGACGGCTTCAACGACGGCGAAGATGTCGGTGCCATCTACCGCCAGACCGGGAAATCCGTAGGCTGTGGCGCGGTCGGCGATGTCCCTGACCGAAGCGTGGTATTCGACCGGTGTGGACTCCGCAAAACCGTTGTTCTCGCACACGAACACCACCGGCAGCTTCCAGATGGACGCCAGGTTCATGGACTCGTGCATGGTGCCCTGTTCGGCGGCGCCATCACCGAAGAAGCACACCGTCACGCTGTCTTTGCCCAGGACTTTGGCGGAGAGAGCCGGACCGCAGGCCAGCGGGCCGCCCCCACCAACGATGCCGTTGGCGCCCAGCATACCCTTCCCGACGTCAGCGATGTGCATAGAGCCGCCTTTGCCCTTGCAGGAGCCGGTGGCCTTGCCGTACAGTTCGGCCATCATCTCCTTGACATCCACGCCTTTGGCGATGCAGTGACCATGCCCTCGATGGGTCGAAGTGATGTAGTCATCGTCGGTCAACTGTGAGCACACACCCACGGCGATCGCTTCTTCGCCGGCGTACAGGTGCACGAAGCCAGGCAGCTTGCCTTCGGCAAACAGACCCCGCACCCGCTCCTCGAACTCGCGTATGAGCCGCATCCGCCCATACATCTGCAGAAGCTCTTCCTTGCTGTACTCAGCCATGTTTTGCCTCCTTGACAACATACCGTTGACTAGATGGCTGGATGGCCAGCACTGCGCAAGCCATCCAGCCATCTAACTGGTTGGTGCTTCACAGAGCCCCCAAGGGGACACGTTCGCTTCTACGAAAGACCCCGCACTACCTCCAGAGCTTTGCCGGTATCCGGCAGCTCACCGGGGTCGTCGGTCACCCAGGCATGTTGAACCGTGCCGGCCTGGTCAATGACAAACAGCGCCCGCTTGGCGACGTTCTTGTGGCCGAAGACCTCGTCGAACAGCACGCCGTAGGCGCTACCGACGTCACGATTGAAATCACTCAACATCGGAAACTCAATGCCGATCTTCTCGGCGAAGGCTTTGTGGGAGAACACGCTGTCCACGCTCACGGCGAGGACCTCGGCGCCGGCGTCCTGGAAATCGCTGAGACGACGCTGGAACCGAAGGAGTTGTCCCGTTCAGCCATGCTCCTCATCGCCGGTGAAGTCCAGGAGATAGAACGTCAGGACAACCGGTTTCTCTTTCACGACTTCACTCAGTGTCACCGTGTCACCAATCGTACTGGACAGGGTGAAATCGGGTGCTTTATCGCCCACTTCGATACTCATTGCTAAGCCTCCTTTGATTCATTTCTACGTTCTCCAGCCGGCCTTTCACCTCCTTCAGGAACGCCGCTGCCGGCGCGCCGTCC
>JBHHTZ010000614.1:0-2884 GCA_046753605.1 Anaerolineae bacterium | reverse complement strand
TGGCCAGCAGCATCTTTCGCTCGTCGTCCGTCATGGGCCGGCTTTCCATCTCGTTCAGCCAGTTCTGAACTTCTGTCGGATCCATTTCGGTAAGCCCGAAGCTCATCAACTGAACCTGTTGTTTCAGCCTTGCCACGTCCAGGGCCAACGTCGCGGTCAAGAGCTTGGTCCTCTCACGAGCCAGCGATTGGTCAATTGATCGCCGTACAAAGTGCTGAATTCGCCCGTAGATTTGATCTACCGGCACCACCAGCCCCTGACTGCCTGGCTCGCCGGGCAATGGACGGAACACATTGATCTGGCTTCGGACCAGTGCCTGCCATCCGAACCCTACGGCGAAGGCTGTCAGCAAATTGTCGGCGGCAGTTGGCACAATCTGGAGCACGGCCATCAGCGCCAGACAAGCAAAGAAGGCGTTGGTCAACATCAGCAGCCAGGCTCCCCAGGTGAATAGCGCCCGGATGGGAGTCACCTCGAAGGCGGAGATCACCTCACTGGCGGCCCATATCATGCTGAAAATGATCGTCACGACGTAGAGCACCCAGGGGAACGGTGTCATAGGGAGCCTCCTGAGCCTGTCGAAGGGGACCCTCCCAACAAGTCATGTGCCACGTGGTACCGACCTCGCTCGCTCAGGTACACCAGGGAACTGCCCATCCCGCTACGTGTGATCGGTTTCATCTCCACCAGGCCGGCTTCGCCCAGCGATTTGAGTGTGGTAGCGACTTCGTCTGGGAACGTGTAGCAGTGGGCGGCCAACTCCACCGGCATGGCCGGCCCCCGATTCCACAGCGCTAACAGGACCGAGCGCGCCGCATCGTCCAGATGTTCCGACATTCTTCACCTCCTCTGGCCCATGACGAATCTCTCTGGCTGTTATTATAGGCAGAACTCCCAGTTGCGCCAATTGCGGCTCGCCGGTTTGCCCGAAGCGGCGCGCTAGCCTCTGCCGGTCATGTCACGCTTCCTGCGCCCAGGTTGACCGCCTGACCGACCATCCCCCCAGCGCTCCGAACAGGCCGGCCAGCCCGGCTGCGATCAGCGCATACCAAGCGGGGCCGAGGACGTAGGCGAAAGCGAACAGACCCAACGCCAACCCAAAGAGGCCGCCGTGGAGCGCCTGTCTGCGGCCGGCCAGCAGCCCCGCCATGTAGCCGCCGATGAAAAAGCCTGCGGCTGCCGCCAGCAGGGTCGTCGTCGCCTTGTAAGCGGTGTTCGCACTGAAGGTAGGTAGCCAGGTAATGGCCAGCAGCAGGCCGAAGCCGGCCAGCGCACTCACACCACCCGCGCAGGCCGCACCGATGCTTCGTCCCACGAGTACCAGGGTTTTCATGTCACCACCTCCCGCATCAGTCGGATTCGCCTTCCCCCAGCCGGCCAAGACGAGCCAGCGAGCTGAGCCGCAGTTCATCCAGCGTCAACACTGCCTTGACCAGGGTGTCCAGCGTCTTGAAGAAGTCCTGCATGTGTTTCAGGCGATCCAGGTAGAACTGAACCTGTTCGTTGTCGTGAGTCGTGCCGGCTTGCTGTACCATGGTCAGGCTTTCAGTGACCGAACTCAGGGCCTGGTCGAATTTGTCAATACCTTGTTGCCAAGTGGTTCCCCATCCGACTCCGGCAAACGTAAGTACAAGTTGATCTTTACTCGTCGTCGCGGGTACTATGGCCTTGGAGCCAGGCGGCGATCTCGGAGAGATCCGGTCCAAATTCTGCGACCCGGATGGTAAAGGATTCGAGTTCTGTGTTGGATGCGGTGAGGCAACAGCCGTTTTGCCTTAGGAACAGGGCGGCCGAGGTAATCCCGGTGCGCTTGTTGCCATCGACGAAAGGATGATTGCGAATGAGGGAGTCCATGAGGGCAGCCGCTTTCGAGAAGATGTCGGGGTACAGGTCCTCGCCCTCAAACGTGGCCTGGGGGCGGGCCACCGCCGATTCCAACAAGGCCACATTGAGCACCCCATGTCTACCACCGGTCTCTTCGATCAGACGAGCGTGTAGGAAGAGGATCTGTTCTGCCGTGAGATAGTTCACTATTTCGCCAGGGCCTCTAGAGCTGGGCGGTACTGCTCGATGAATTCCGCTACCTGGCGAGCAAAGGTCTCATCCACACCTGGGACGGGCATTTTTGCCGGCGCTACAATGAGCCGGCTCCGCTCTCGATCTAGCTCTACAGAGACCTCAGCACCCTCAGCCAGACCCAGGACATCCAGGACCTCTCTAGGGAGCGAGACGACCATGCTATTGCCGGTTCTGAAGATTTTTCGAACCATTGCGCACCTCCTACTCACAATGTGCTTACAATGTAAGTATACTGCATTGTAATGGCCGGGTCAACTCCGATCCCGATTCAGTTGGCTCCGGGCCGGTATCGCATATCACCGCCATTCCGACGCAACAGTTGCAGGACAAGACAGTGCAATATCTACTTTCGCAACAGCCGGTTGATCTGATCGATCAGCAGTCTCGTCAGGGGGTTGCCGGCCTGCTCGACTACCAGGCGCGTGGCCCGGCAAGCCATCTCGGCCGGCACGCCGGCGTTGGTCTGGTCGAACCGGGTGAGGTCGATCTCTATTTCCTGGCGGGGGACGGTCACGCCCAACTGTGACAGCTCCACCGCATCGGTGGTAACGCCGATCTTCTCGCAGGTGTCGCCGACGGGTGTCAGCACGGCCCCCAGATCAGTCAAAGAGCTTTTTCGGTCCAGTAGTTCGTAGGTCAGGGTGCCGCTCACTCGCAGGCCGGCCTTATCCGCTTCGACGTGATCGGGTCGATAGGCGAACGTCACCGGTGCTTCGCCCACCTTGAAACTCCCCTCGACCGTCAGGCCGTTCAGTCGCACGTCGAAGTCCGACACCGGGCCGAGCTCGACCGCCGGGGCCGGCGT
>JBHHTZ010000613.1:0-2893 GCA_046753605.1 Anaerolineae bacterium | reverse complement strand
TGAAGACCAATCTCATGGTTCTATGAGTTCCCGCTCCACAACTTTCCCAGTCTGTGCCTCGGCGATAGACTGGCGCAGGTGCGCAGCGTTTGCAGGAGTAGACAAAAGATAAACGGTCTCTTGCCAGGCATTAAACTCATCAAATGGCAACAAGACAACTTGCTGTCCAGTATCAGTGGTGATGATAGTTGGCTCGGCATCTGATATGACTTGCACGATCAAATTCTCTAGCCCTCGCTTAGCCTCATTGAGTGTTACTGCGTTCACCTTCTATACCTCCGAAATCGCAATTGCCCTGTCTGCCGCACAACATGGGGGTACTCAGTTAACATGCTCACATCGAATGAAGGAATAGAGCAAGCATGGTAGAGACCCCATCAAGCCCAGATTCAAGTATACATCTAAAGGATCAAGGTGGCAAGGTATCTTGCTGTTGTCCATCAGTCGATCTTCGGATGGGTTTGTTCGTTCTCGACTGAGGGGAGGGAAGTCAAGTGTTTGTAGCGCCCCAGCAAAGTCAGGGGATTTTCCAACGGGCTGAGCGCCGTCTGCAGATCCTTGAAGGCGACGCGCCGCCGGCCTTGAATCGCACGCCGTTTCCGCCACACTTCGTGCAGCCGGCGAAAGGCGGCCAGCCGGCCACGCAGCGCAGCCGTCTCCCCTCGGACTATCAGCGAATACGGAACCGACCCCAGGTCGTAGAGCAAAATGAGTGGCAGGTACAGCCAGAACTGAGGGCCGGGGTAGTTCTTGATCACCATCCACACCTTGTTGCGCGCCAGGTGGTAGTTCTTGAACGGTGACGCTTCCCGCGTTGTGCCTGAGTGAACGTGGTAGATGCGCGCCTGTGGCACATACACCGTGCGCCAGCCCATCAGTTGAGAGCGCCACGAAAGATCGACGTCCTCCAGATAGATGAAGAAGTCCTCGTCGAAAAGGCCGACGTCGTCCAGCATCGCCCGGCGATAGAGGGCCGCGCCGGCACAGGCCGCGAACACGTCCATCGGCTCTGCGGTATCTTCGGTTTCCGGCGCGCCGCCCAGCCGATCCCAGGCGATGCCAACCGGGTCCACACAGACGCCGGCTGAGTTGATGATCTCTGGCTGGTGTGCGAAGAGCATCTTCGAGGCGCACGTGCCGATATTTGGATCGCTCTCCATGACCTCCACCAACTGCGATAGCCAATCGGGCTCGACCCAGGTGTCGTTGTTCAGCGTAGCTACCAGCGGCGCGTCGGTCGCCTGGATGCCGACGTTGTTGCCTTTGGCGAAGCCCAGGTTCTGGCCGGCCTCGATCACCTGCACCGACGGAAACTTTTCGCGAACCAGCGCCACGGACCCGTCGCTGGAGCCGTTGTCCACCAGAATGACTTCAAAACTCGGGTAGGTGAGTGCCAGAGCGCTGGTCAGACAGCGCTCCAGGTAGCGTTCGCCGTTGAAATTGACGATGATGATGGTAACTCGGGAGTTCACGAATCTCCTCTGCGATGTGAAAAGAGTACTGCGTATTGCGTATTGCGCTATCTCGTTGGGGTGTGGTGGATCTGGACGAAGACAGTTTCCGGGCCGACGGGGATATGGGCCTGTCCTCCGCTGATCACCACGTCTACCGGCACAGATCGGGTAGTTGCGTAGCTGTCGCCCATGACGATGCGCTCGGCGGTCACGGTGGTTCTGGGGGCCGGCAGTGTGGTGGCGTGTGTCTCGCCGTTGATAGACCACAGGACCCAGCTTTCTTCGCTGGCATCGGGACGGCGGAAGCGGTACGCCTCTACGCCGGGCATGTTCTCGGGGCCTGAAATACCGTCAACGTACTCCCGCATGATTTCAAACACTCTCAACCCGGGCTTCGGCTGGTGCTCGCGGGTCACCAAGCCCCGGTCGATGTCGCTCCAACCTGCCGGCCAGTCCGAAAAGCTGTACCAATAGACTCGTTCGATCTCGCCGCTGCCCAGGGCGCGGGGCATCTCTTGGGTGATGAAGTTGTAGCGCTCTTGCCGGCGGTCGTTGTCCTGCGCGCGGTCGGGCATGTAGGTTTCCGTCAGCCATAGCGGTTTGTCCACGCCACGCGCGGCCATGATTCCGCGCAGTTCGCGAGCCTTGTCAACCGCTGTCGGCCAGACCTGGAAGGACTTGAACCAGTGAAAGCCGACGACGTCGGTGTAGGCAGCGCCGCCGGCAGCCAGGAAGTTGTCGAAGAAATCCTGGATGAACCAGTGGCCAAATTCGGCGTACGCCAGGCTGCCTGGCATCACCGTCGCGTCCGGGTCCACCGCTTTGATCTCCTGGTAAGCGATGCGTAGAAACTCGACGTACTCGCTCGCCATGTCGCCCCAGCAGCCGCCGAAGGGCCAGGTCGGCTCGTTGCCACCCTGATCAGGTGGCCGCTGACTGTCTTCGGTCGGATCCACCTCGGTTTCGCCGTCCACCTCGTTGCCTATTTCCCAGAGGCGGACGTTGTAGGGTGGCGCCGAATAGCGCTCGGCCAGGGCGCGGACGAACTGCCGCCACTCGGGCGCCATGCCTTCCAACAGCCCGCCGCCACACGCGTACCGGGTGGCCCATTTCGGATACCCCACAATCCCGACGAGCGGGTCCAGGCCATATTCCCGGTAGTCGCCCAGCCGCTGGTCGTAGCCGGCCCAGTTGAAAGTGTCCGGGGTGGTGTTGGCCGGCTCGATGTCGCGCCAGTAGACGTGCGTGCGGATGCTGGTGAAGCCGGCCTGCTGCACCCGCGGCAGGTCGTGGGCGACGACGTCGGCGTACATCTCTGGGATTTCCTCCTGGAACGGCGCGAACTGGGTACCAAAGACAACCTGCGCGGTGTGGGTCGCAGCCGGCCAGTTGCGGAGAACCAGCGGGACGTGGACGGTGGTGGTTGCGGGTTGTTGGAG
>JBHHTZ010000612.1:0-2898 GCA_046753605.1 Anaerolineae bacterium | reverse complement strand
ACCAGCCGCTCCGGCAAATCGTCGTAGGTCAGAACCAGGTCCAGGATGTTCCGTGGTATGTGCCCCAGCAGGATCAGTTGGGAGCCGCGCCACGGGACGAAGGCGTACAGGGAGTCGGCGATTGAGCGCGGCAGTCCGACCTTGGCCGCCTGGTCGGCCAGGAGTTGCCGGCCACCGGGCCGGGTGAAGTCGTGGATCTCTGGTTCCACGGACAGGCCGGCCTCCTTCAGGGCAGGGACCAGAGTCTCTTCGACGTAGGGCCAGCAGTCGGCACAGCCGCCGCTGAAGAAGATGTGGACGACCTCGGTTGCGCTCTGTCCTGAGCGACGTCCTGATGGTTCAGCAGGCCCTTCGACGAGCCCTTCGACAGGCTCAGGACGCCGCTCAGGAGGAACCTCACCACGGCGGCTTGTCGAGGCGACGTCCCGAGCCCGCCGAGGGGGGCCTGTCGAAGAGGCGTCCTGGGCTGACACCGCTGTGGGGGTGAGGAATATCCCCAGCAGCGTCAGCACCAACAGCGTTGCTACCAGACGAGAACGTTGCATGCGATCTCCCTTCCCCATCAGGACATAGCTATTCCTGAAAATTGACCTTGATGGCTACCTGTTGCTCGGGCTCCACGGGATCGTTGGAGTGCACCGTGAACACAAAGTGGTGCGGGCCGCCCATGCCCGGGTGCATGTGCAGGTGCACCTTGATATGGCTCGACTCTCCAGGATTGAGCGTCGTCGAACCGACGACGGGTTGGGGCGGTCAGCAGCCGGCGACGGTTTTCACCTCAGGCTCACCCTCAATGATGAGTGGCATGTCTCCCTGGTTCGTAAACTCAAAATAGTGTGTTACCATCTTGTCGATGGGTACGTTCCCGTAGTCCGCCACGGGCTCGGGGAACACGAGTCGCGGCCCCTCGGGCTGCCGGCTGCTCCCAAACGTTGTCCTGAGATCGTCGAAGGGCGGCCAACCCATCACGATGAGTAGCACGCCCAGCCCCAGGAAAATGGACCCCAACCCCAGGGCGAGGGGGGTCATGGTTCGTCGCTGCATGAGAGCCCTCCTCAGACTGCGATCACATTGACATGGCCCAATACAAAGGCATTGAGGCAAAAGCGACACGTGGAGCAGCCTTTCCATGCCTCGCCCTGAGGCTCGGCCCGAAGGGCTGCTGGCAGGCTAGAAAGCCTGCCCCACGTGTCACTTTTGCCCTGATGCATACAAAGGTTCGTCTCACTGTTGGACCAGTTGGTTGCCGGCCTGCTTCCAGGCATTCATACCACCGGTGACGTTGAAGATCCTGGTGTAGCCCAGGTCGGCCAGCGTCTCCGATGCCTGGGCGCTCATGTTGCCGCTGCGGCAGTAGACCACCACCGGTGCATCCTTGTCGGCCGGCAGGGCGTCAAGATGCTGTGCCACCTGGTTGAACGGGATCGATGCATCGGTGCCCGGGATGTCGCCGGCGTACGGGATGTGCACGTTAACGGTGAAAACGGAATCGCCCTCCAGCAACGGCTTGAGCTGGTTGACATCGATGTTGAAGTATGTACCTTTAGCCGTCTTCACGGGCTGCCCTTGGGGCAAACCGCCAGTGGTCTGGGCATCGCCCCGAGATTGTTGAGGGGCCGGCTGCTGTTGGGAGCCGCCACAGGCGACCAGAAGCAACGTCAGCAGGACACCAACGATAGACAAGATACCTTTACGCACGTTCAACCTCCTATCCTTTGAATTCGATCCACACGATGGACATTATGACACATTATGGCGATACGTAACAGGGCCATTTGGCGGGGTCGCGACCCCGCCAAATGGCCTATTCACCCACGCAGAGGCCCGCCATCGCGGATGGCGGGCCTCGAGCTTTCTGGACCTCAGAGGGGAGAGGTTGGTTCTCGCCTCACGGATGCAGGCTACCGGCCGTGGCGACTATGGCCGCGCGTGGTGGTGCGCCCGGAGCCCCACATGTGTGCCGGCGCAGGCATCATGCCAGATCCGCCGCTGTAGTAGCCGTAGTTGCCGGCGTACGGCGTGTTACCTCTGGCCGGTGGCCTGTAGCCACCATCGTAGCCCCACATGTGTGCCGGGGCAGGCATCATGTCAGATCCACCGAGGTAGCCATAGCCGCTGGCTCCAGGCCCGTAGCCGCCATACCACGGCCCATAGCTGCCATCATAGCCCCATACGTGTGCTGGCGCTGGCATCATACCGGGTCCACCGAAGTAGCCATAGCCACCCCAATGAGGCATGTAGCCGGCGCCGGGCAGGCCGGTGTCCGGCCCGTCGGCCAGGACGGTTGTGGTCAGGGAGGCTGCCAAAAGCAGCCCCAGGGCGATTACAATCAGGGTTGTCTTCCTGCTGCGCATCAAATGACTCCTTTGCAGATTCTTCATGGTTTGGTCAGAGAAGGGCCGGCGGCGCGACATCGCCGACGGCCCCCCTTTCGTTGGGGTTCGCAATTTCAGGAACTTCCGGCTAGTGGCAGCCGCCGCCCCCGTAACCGTGGCCGAACTCGCCCATGTACGGCGTATTATCAATCAGCCACCTGGCATGCTCCTCAATCTCCGCCTTGAGCCAATTGGCCTGCTCCTGAGCGATCTGGCCGGCGGCCACGGCCGCGTCCAACGCCTCGATTCGCGGCTCCATGAACACTTGAACGATCTCATCGATCACAAACGGGTCGTTGCCGGCCAACTCAGCAATGGTCTGCCCTTCGTGCAGGGCATCGCGGATGTCCCAGGGGCTCAGGTCCAGCACCTCGGCCGCGGCCCACATCAGCCCACCGAAACCACCGCCCCAGCCGCTGCCGAACATCTCACCGTGATGGCTCTCATAGAGCAGGGCCTCGGGATTGTCGATCAGCCAGTCAACGTGCCATCGCAGGTGCTCCTCCATCCACGCCTGCTGCTC
>JBHHTZ010000611.1:0-2910 GCA_046753605.1 Anaerolineae bacterium | reverse complement strand
TCTTGCAGGGTAGCAGGGATTCCTCACTCCGCTGGCGCTCCGTTCGGAATGACATGTGAGTTGGGCCGGCGAATGATGAAGCTTGAACAATTGATCCGGCAACGGCCCTCACCCCCCGGCCCCCTCTCCCAGGGTTGGGAGAGGGGGAGATCAGGCTTTACTCCTCCAGCTTCCCCCCCAGGGTTGGGGGGGACTGAGGGGGGGCAAGGGGGGCCAGGGGAGGGGGCCAGCGCCGGCTGGCGCGCCACGGGCAGCCTGAACGAAGCCCGCGCCTTTCACGCGGCGACGCTGCTGGAGGACGGGCGGGTGCTGGTGGCCGGCGGCGTCGGGATCGGCGTGCTGGACAGCGCCGAGCTGTTCGATCCCGCGACAGAGCAGTGGACACTGGCGGGGAGCCTGGCCAGCGCTCAGTCCACGGCCAGTGCCACGCTGCTGTCCGACGGGCGGGTGCTCCTGGCGGGTGGCTTCGGCAGCGATTTCAAAGAGACGGGCCACGCAGCACTGTTCGACCCAGCAACCGGTCAGTGGACCGCCGCCGGGAGCCTGAACGCGGCCCGCTTCAGCCACACGGCAACCCGCCTGCCGGATGGCCGTGTGCTGGTGACCGGCGGCGCCACCACCGACAGCACCATCGTCGGCAGTGCGGAGTTGTTCGATCCAGCGACGGGGCAGTGGACCGCTGCGCGCGCCCCGGCCGTCGCTCGCTTCGAGCACACGGCAACGCGGCTGCTCGGTGGGCGGGTGTTGGTGGCCGGTGGGTTGCCTCCGGGCACTGCCGGCAACACCTCGGAGCTGTTTGACCCGACCACCGGGCAATGGTGGCCGGCGGGGGGTCTGAACATGGCTCGCTCCGATCATACGGCCACGCGGCTGAAGGACGGGCGTGTGCTGGTGGCCGGCGGCTTCGACAGTGGATTCAACGCCCTGGCCAGCGCGGAACTGTTCGACCCGGCGACCGGGCAATGGACGCCGGCGGGAAATCTGAGAACGGCCCGCCATGAGCACACGGCGACCCTACTGGCAGATGGTCGGGTGCTGGTGGCTGGCGGAACTGGCAGCGACGGCAAGGCCCTGGCCGGCAGCGAGCTATTCGACCCGGCCACGGGCCTGTGGACGCCGGCGGACCCTCTGGCTACCGCCCGCAGCGATCACACGGCGACTTTGCTGGCAGATGGCCGGATACTGGTGGCCGGCGGTCGGAGAACCGGTGGCGGGATTCTTGGGAGTGCAGAGTTGTTCACCCCGGCGGGGGCCGGCGCCACTGCAGAGGTGTATCTGTCATTGGTGGTTCGTTAGCGCCTGGAGATAAGTTCCCGGCAGACCCTAAAGGTTTCCGAAACCTTTAGGGTCTACGTTGCCGCAACACGCACAGACAGGGAGGATAGGTTCACATGGAGGTTCGCCCCACCAATACGTCATCACGTCCGGCTGCATCACATCCGCAGCGTCGAGCATCATTCCTTCGTTCGCTGTTTGTTATTGCCGTCGGGGTCGCGCTGTTGAGCCTGGCATTGGCTGTTCCCATCAGCATGGCTGCCAGGGCGAACGCCCGCTCTGAGGCCGCCGACATCTCCTCCCGACCGTCCGTTGACGACTCGGCCGGGAACCAGGCGGCCGGCGCCTTGCCGGATGCTATGTCTGCACCCAGGCCAGATCTGCCCCGGAGTCGGTCGGCGCTCCTGGCCGGCGTGGTGAACGGCGGTTTCGAGACGGGCGACCTCACCAACTGGACCGTGGGTGGCAGCGCGGCCAAGGTTGAAGTCCTCCAATCATCTAACTTCAGCACCTCTGCCGGCCCTGCTCCCGCACCGACCGAAGGCAACTACTTCGCGCTGTTGTGCAGCGGCCCCGGCGTCGTGAATGCCACTTCTCAAGGCAACATTGACGGCGATGGGCTGGCCACCAACGACTACGACACGTCTATCATGACCACGACCCTGAGCCTCACGGCGGCTGATGTGCCGGCCACGTTGAGCTTCGACTGGAGTTTCCTGACCGACGAAGGACGGAACGCGCTCGACGCTTTCGACGACTTCTTCCAGGTAACTCTCAATGGCGTCCGCATCCTGGACGGCAGCCGGCCCATTGGTGGTGTATCTCTCTTCCCGGACGTGACAGGTATGGACAACGTCGCCTACACCGTCACGGGGGCTACGAACAACTGCTTCTTCGGCGATGGCCGGAACAGTTTCCAGACCTTTCGGACGATCATTAGCACTCCCGGCAGCTACACGCTGGTGTTCCTGGTGGCGGATCAGGGGGGGGCGGACATCGATTCTGGCCTGCTGATCGACAACGTGCAGTTGACACCAGAGATCGACCTGGAACTGCTGAAAACGGCGACACCTGACCCTGCTGTCCCTGGCGAGCCACTCACTTACGAGATCACGGTCAACAACAACGGCACCGGCCGCGCGACGGACGTCGTAGTCACCGATACGCTCCCTTCCGAGGTGCAGTACATTGTTGACACCGCCGGCTGTGACACGACGAACCTGCCCGTCCTGGCGTGTGCCCTGGGGGACATGGTCGGCGGAACCAGCAAGAGCTTCGAGATCAAGGTGGACGTTAACTCCAACGCCATGGCAACCGGCGCTCTAACCATCACCAACACGGCCGTGGTTGACTCGCTGACGCCGGACCGCAACCTGGAGAACAACACCGTCTCCCTGGTCACTCTTCTCCAGGACAGCGCCGACCTGCGGGTGGTGAAGATGAGCAAGCCGGACACCTCGGTGCGAGCCGGCGACCTCTTCACCTACACCATCTTCGTGGACAACCTGGGGCCATCCCACGCTCGCAACGTGGTCCTCACCGACACGATTCTGTCCTCCGGCGCCTTCACCCTGGTGAGCGTTGATGATGATCCCAACCGCACAGACTCTTGCACCACCTCCGCCATATCCGGCG
>JBHHTZ010000610.1:0-2914 GCA_046753605.1 Anaerolineae bacterium | reverse complement strand
GTGCAAGTTCCTGTGTGGCGTCGAGCGCAACTGAGATTTCTTGCGCCGTCCGCGTAACTTTGCGCCGCACTGGCGCGTCCAATAGTACAAGCCGGGTAACAGCGGGTTCGGGCAGGGACCGCTGTGAACCGGCTTTATTTTTTCCCTCTTCGGGTAGAGCCGCGATGCCCAACTGTCATCACACGTTGAAGCGCACATGAATGATGTCGCCGTCCTGGACCGCGTAGTCCCGCCCCTCCGTTCGAACCCATCCGCGCTCTCGAGCTGCCGTGTATGAGCCGGCCGTCACCAGGTCGCGGTGCGAGATGACCTCAGCCCGAATGAATCCGCGCTGCATGTCGGTGTGGATTCTGCCGGCGGCCTCGACCACAGGCGTTCCCTGCGGCACAGTCCATGCGCGAACCTCACGGCCTCCGGTTATCGTGAAGAAGGTCAGCAGGTCCAGCAACCGGTAGCCGGCCTCGAGTAGCCGGTACAGCCCCGGCTGCTTCAACCCCAGCTCTGCCCGGTACTCGGCTGCCTCGTCCTCGGCCCACGTTAGCAGCTCGGCCTCGATCTCTGCGCACAGAACGACGCACTGGAAACCTTCGCCGCCGGCGTGATCGCACACCTCGCGGGCCATCTTGCCGCCGGCTGGCAGGTCCGCCTCCGCCACGTTGGCCACGTAGAGAATTGGTTTCGATGTCAGCAGGCTCAGATCGCGCAACATCTCGCGCTCGTCGATTGTCAGTTCGAGCGTGCGCACTGGCCGGCCCGCACTCAGGCCGGCATGGACCCGCTCCAATACCGCTTCCTCAACCGCTACCTCTTTGGGGCGGGCCTTCGCCTGCGACGCCAGCTTCTCTTGCCGGCGTTCCACTGTTCCCAGATCGGCCAGCGCGAGCTCCAGGTTGAGCACCTCGATGTCGCCGGCTGGATCCACCACGCCGGCCGGGTGGGGCACGTCCTGATCCTCGAAGCAGCGGACAACCATGGCGATGGCGTCCACGGCTCGAATGTGTCCCAGGAACTGGTTGCCCAGCCCCTCCCCCCGGTTCGCCCCTTTCACCAGGCCGGCAATGTCCACAAACTCGATGCTGGTAGCCACGACCTTTTCGGGCTGGACGATGTCGGCAATCTGCTCCAGACGCGGATCGGGCACGACCACCACACCGACGTTGGGGTCGATGGTGGTGAAGGGGTAAGCGGCCGTGGCCACGCCGGCCTGGGTCAGCGCGTTGAAGAGGGTTGATTTGCCGGCGTTGGGCAGGCCGACGATTCCGATTTGTAGGGACATGACTGCTTTGATCTGCAAGAAGGTGAAGCGTTACTCAGATGGAGCGAAGGCAACTGACCGGGGAATTATAGTGTCAAGCAGCCGGCGCGTCAATTGCCGCTCTTCTCGCGTGGAAAAGATGGCTGGATGGCGTTGGTGGGGTTGGGCCCAATAAAGAGATCGGCGCCGGCTGGCCCCTTCACATTCCTTCACCTATCGTATCCTGGGGCCAGCCTGCGCCGCATACCTTGAAAGGCCAGACGCTTACCATTTACAACGCTACAACACAACCCTATTGCACGTGCAAAACTATTCTACCACGTTTAAGCAACTTTGTCAACACCAAAACACGCTAATCCACCTTGTTTCGCCTACCCCCATCCCCAATACCCAATCTCCAATACCCAATCTCCAGTATCCACTCCCACTGCGCAACACAAAGCCCGCGAAGCATCTCATGTGCTGGAGATGCCTCGCGGGCGTTTGACCTGAACATGCCCGCCCCGGGACTCGAACCCGGACTGAAGCGATTTTAAGTCGCTTGCCTCTGCCAATTGGGCTAGGCGGGCTCCGCCCAACCACAGTAGTGACGACTTCAGTCGTGCCGGACATCGGGGTAGGAGCGACTGAAGTCGCCACTACAACCTCTGCCGGCATATACAACGGGCTGATAGCCCACGCTACCAGCCCAAGATCAGGAGGCGACGGCCGGATTCGAACCGGCGATCGGGGTTTTGCAGACCCCTGCCTTAACCACTTGGCTACGTCGCCTGTCTGCGCTAGTATTCTAACTTAACATGGCCGCAAAGTCAAGCTCGCATACCTTCGACGGCGAAGGTCTCCTGACCGAGCCTGATTCGCCTCGGTCAGGAGACCTTCGGCGATCAAAGCGCTGGATACTGATAACTGATGACTGTTTACTGATCACCGGAGAACGGCGGTGGGGGCGGTGGGGGCGGCGTCGGCGGTTCGGGCGGCTCCTGGAGTTGATCGCTGAGCAGAATGCCAATCACCAGCTCGAGCGGACCCGAAAAGGACGAGATGTCCTTTGTGGCGTTGAGCACAATATCCCCGTTGGTGTTGGCGCCCTCAAACACGCGGTTGCGGCGGAAGTTGTAGAGGATCCTCCCGATGGTGTTGCGCCCCTCAAAGAGCCGGTCTCTGGAGAGGTGGAGCAGCGCCGGCCCCAACACGTTCGGACCGAGATAGACGGTGTCGCGGTCGAAGTTGAACAGGATGGGGCCGTAGAGCCCGCTTCCCTCGAAAAAGTCATCCTCGGTGAACGTGTAGAGCGGCGGATAGTAGTAAGCCGGCCCCTCGAAAATCCACCAGGCCGGCTGGACAAAGAAAGGAGCCTCTTGAATCGTCCACAACAGTTCACCTGTGGCATTTGGACCCGCGTAGATCCGAACCTTCTCCAGACGATGCGAGGCCGATGCACTCTGTGAGCCGAGGGAGCCGGCCAACACCATCATGGCTACTGCGATCACCAGTACGCTTCGCAGACGTATTCCGAGCATCAGGTTACACCTTTCAGTTTGTGTCGTCTTCGGCGGCCCTGGCATACACGACCACCCGATGGCTGTAGTTGCGGTTGATGCGATCCCAATCACCCTTGCAGGTGATCAACACCAGTTGGGGCTGGTCGGCAGGACCAAA
>JBHHTZ010000609.1:0-2914 GCA_046753605.1 Anaerolineae bacterium | reverse complement strand
CCGTGCTATTCTGAACCCGCACCCTTCGATACGCTGCTTCACTCCGTTCGCAGCTCGGGACGTCGCAAGCTCAGCATGAGCATCCTGAGTAGCGGAGCGTATCGAAGGGTGCGGCTCTGACAATGTACCGTGCTATTCTGAACCCGCACCCTTCGATACGCTGCTTCACTCCGTTCGCAGCTACTCAGGATGCTCACGTGACTCTACCGGATGTCAGCGCAAAAGCGGGAACCTGTTTCTTGACGAACCCTAGCGACCTAACGCTGCTACGCCTCACGGTCTCCAATCTCCAATCTCTAATCCCTACCCCTCCTCCCGCAACACCCTCTTCAGAATCTTCCCCACAGCGCTCTTCGGTATCTCGGTGACGAACTCCACCTCTCGCGGCGCCTTGTACGTGGCGATGTTATCGCGGCAATATTGGATGATCTCCTCGGCGGTGGCCGTCGCACCTTCCCTGAGCACGATAGCTGCTTTCACCGCCTCACCTTTCACAGGGTCCGCGACACCATAGACCGCGACCTCGTGCACAGCCGGATGCCTGTAGAGGACCTGCTCCACCTCGGCCGGGTAGACTTTGAATCCGGCGGCGTTGATCATGTCCTTCACGCGATCCACTATGAAGAAATATCCTTCGTCATCGGTCATGCCGACGTCGCCGGAGCGCAGCCAGCCGTTGTGGATAGCGTATTCTGTGGCCTCTGGGTTGTTCCAGTAGCCCTGCATCACATTGGGACCCCGGATGACGATCTCCCCCCATTCGCCGGCTGGCAACTCGTTCCCCTCGTCGTCCCAGATCTTCATTTCCACATTCTCGATGGGCGTGCCGATGCTGCCAAACTTGGGGCGCAGGTCATGGTTGTAGCTGGCGAAGGGGGAACATTCGGTCAGTCCGTACCCTTCCCAGATGCGCTGCTTGTACTCTTCCTGCCAGCGACGTGACACCTCCTGGGGCATCGTAGCCGCAGCGGAGAAGTAGTAGCGTATGCTGGAAAAATCGTACGCCGACGTGTCCATATTCAGCAGGTAGATATAGATGGTCGGCACGGCGAAGAACATGGTCACGCGCTCGCGCTGGATGGTCTCTAACACGGGGTCGGGCACGTAGCGCCGGTGCAGGACCAGCGTGGCACAGGCGTTCACCCCGCCATTCATGATGAAGTTCTGGCCGAAGACGTGGAAGAGCGGCAGGAAGAGGTGAAGCCGATCGTCGGACCGCATGCCGGCGTGGTGAGCGGTGGCGTAGCTGTTGGAAACCAGGTTTGAGTGGGTCAGAGTTGCCCCCTTCGGAAAGCCGGTGGTCCCTCCTGTATACAGGATGGCTGCCGGATCGCCCCGCTCCATGTCGGCGGCGCGGAAGCGACTATTCCCCTTGCTGATCAACTCGTCAAGAGACCGATCGTTCCCTGCTTCCCCCTCGGCGATCACGATTTGCTCCAGGGTGGGAAGGTCATCAGTGGGCACAAACTGCCGCTGGGCCTCAGTCGTGACGACGACCTTCGCGTCGGCATCATTGACGATGTGTTTCACCTCTTCGGTCTTGAACATCGAATTGATGGAAACAACAATGCCGCCGATCTTCTGCACGGCGAAGTATGCTGTGGGGAAGGCAGGAATGTTGGGCAAGAACAGGGCTACCCGATCACCCCGCTCGACGCCTAGCGCCCGCAGCCCGTTCGCCAGCCGGTTGACGTCTTCGTCGAGTTGCCGATAGGTGTGCTCACGCCCCTCGAAGATGATTGCCGGCTTGTCCGGGAAAAAGAGGCGTGCTCGTTCCAGGTTCTGAGCAATGTTCATTTCAGTAACTCCTTCCATTCTCTCTTGACTACACCTGATGCCTGTGTTACAATTCTGTACAGAATTCTATACTTCTTGGAGGTCATAATGACGACCAAAATCATGCCTGCAACGGAACTCCGAACTCGGATCGGCCGGATTCTTGATGAACTGATCCAGACCGGCGAACCGGTGTTTGTCACTCGCCACGGCCGCGCCCAGGCAGTACTCCTCAGCGTAGACACCTACGATACCTTGACGCAACATGTCACCGGAGTGGGTCAGGCTGTGATCGAGCCATTGACGCGGTATCGAGCGATCCTGGATCGGATCGATTTTTCGGAACACGGCGACGCTACTGCCCGCCGTCAGCACGCCCAAGCAGTCTACGAAGAGATGGCTGAGGCACGGCGTCGAGCAAATGTCGAGATGATAGGCCATGAGTGAACCGCCGGTCAGTCGTGGCGAAGTTTACCTGGTCAAAGAGACGGCCATCCAGTTCCCCAAAGAGCGTTTACCGGGAGCGCCACCACCTCGCCGGCATCGGCGGCGTCCGGTAGTGGTGCTCCAGTGTGATGAAGACAACCACGATCCAACTTACCCTGTCATCCTCGTGGCCCCACTCTCCAGTCGCGTGGATCTCAAAGGTCGGCAGGATTTCCTGGTCCGTGCGGGCGAAGCAGGCTTGAGAACTGACTCGATCGTTATGCTGGGGCTTGTCCAGCCTGTACTACGCCAGGACCTGGAAGACAGCCCCCTGGGGCAGTCCAGTCCGCTACGGATGGAAGAGATCACCGCCATGCTGTTGTGCAACCTGGGTGCGTTGCCACGCCCACCGCTCCCTTGACATGATACCCGAACATCTTGTACTTCACACGGATAACACATTACGATTTCACCAACGCCTCGCGCTTGCGATACACCGTGCCGTGTGAGGAGGCAACCAACTGCCCGTCCTCATCGCGTACGGTCATGTGGTAGAGAGCGGTGCGCCGGCCCAGGTGCTCCTCGTGGGCCTCGGCCACCAGGCGCTGACCCGGCTGTGTGGCGGCGACAAAGGAGATGCTCATGTCCAGGGCGACTGCCACCTGGCCGTGGGAATTGCCGGCCGCAGCAAAGGCCGCATCCACCAGCGCGA
>JBHHTZ010000608.1:0-2915 GCA_046753605.1 Anaerolineae bacterium | reverse complement strand
GGAGCAGGGCTATGACGTGATCGGCGTGATGATGCGCATCTGGGGAGAGGCCACCGCTGACGGCCCTTCGCCAGCCCTTCGACAGAGCTCAGGACAGGGCTCAGGACACGGCGTGAACCGCTGCTGCTCGCCCAAGGCCGTCGCCGATGCGCGCAGCGTGGCCCGCCACCTGGGAATCCCGTTTTACCTGCTGGACTTTCAGGACGAGTTCAAGAAGTACGTGGTAGACTACTTCGTCGCCGAGTACGCCGCCGGCCGCACGCCCAGTCCGTGCATCATGTGCAACCGCCACATCCGGTTTCGGTTCCTGCTTCAGCGCGCGTTGGCCCTGGAGGCCGATTATCTGGCGACAGGCCACTACGCTCGGATTCATCGGACAGACGCCGGAGCGTACCAACTCTTGAAGGGAATCGATCCCCAGAAGGATCAGTCCTACTTCCTGTACATGCTGGGCCAGACGCAGCTCAGGCACGTGCTCTTCCCCGTGGGGGGCTACACCAAGCCCCAGATACGGCAGATGGCCCGCGAGCGCGGCCTGCCCGTGGCGGAGAAGGCAGAGAGCCAGGAGCTATGCTTCCTGGCGGATGGCGACTATCGCCGGTTCATTCAGGATTATGCGCCGGAGGCCGTGACGGCTGGCCCGGTTCTGGATCGCGCGGGGAAGATGTTGGGGCGACATGCCGGCCTGCCCCTGTACACCATCGGGCAGCGGCACGGGTTGGGAATTGCCGTCGGCGAGCCGGTGTATGTGCTGGACATGGACCGCGAACGCAACGTTCTGGTTGTCGGGCCGGACCAGGCGCTTCATCAACGTGAGATCACGGTTCACAACGTGAGTTACGTGGCCGGCGAGCCGCCAGTGGGTGAAATGGCAGTCGCGGCCAAGATTCGCTCCATGGGCACGGAGACGCCGGCCACGCTGGCGCCCCTGGAGGCAGGGCGCGCGCGCCTGCTGTTCGAGACCCCGGTGCGCGCTGTGGCCCCCGGTCAGGCCGCCGTGTTCTACGACGGCGATGTTGTGGTTGGAGGAGGCACCATCGAATAAATGGCATACGTTCCGCCATCGCTGATTCTCTCGCTGGCGATTGCCGCGATGTACGGTGCGCTGTTCCATCTCGTGTGGGGCGGGACAGTGGTCGGGTTGCTACGCGCTCTCGGGATCGCCATCGTTGGGTTTCTGGTGGGGGAGGCCGGCGCGCGTATCTTCGGCCTCCATCTGCTGATGGTGGGGGACGTGCACCTCGGTGTTGCTTCAGCATTCACCTGGGCCGGCCTTGCGCTTGACCACTGGCGACCGAGGAGCGCGAAGACGTGACAGCCTTGTCCTGTTGTGTTATACTTCCACACGATGCGCGCCGACCCTTTTCGATTGATGCAAGGAGACATCCATGCAAGTAGTCACTCTGATACGAGACATCTCGATTATCCTCCTGGCCGTAGTTTCGATCATCGTTGGAATCCTGATGGTGTTACTGATTCTGGAGATTCGGAATCTGATCAACACGCTTCAGCGTGATGTGAAGCCCATACTGGATTCGGTGAACGAGACCGCGAGCACGGTGAAGGGCACGACAGATTTCGTCAGCGAACGGGTGGTGCGGCCGATCGCCGGCGCGGTCGGGACAGCCGCCGGCGCCCGGCAGGCATTCGCGGCTCTGCTGGGACGGGATTCACCCCGATCTCAATAGCCCATTGGCCCGCATTTTTCGCAGACGCATACTTGGAGGTAGCGCCTATGGCTGACGACAAGGTTGTCTCCACGACCATCTCAGAGACACTGCACCGCCGCTTCAAAGCGCGCACGGCGGACCTGAACACCAACATGAGTGCCGTGCTCGCAGATGCCATCGCCGATTGGGTCGGCGACTGGGGCTTGAACACCGTCGAGTATACCGTGCGCCAGGGCGATACTCTGGCGAAGATTGCCGGCCTTTTTTACGGCGACGCCAGCAAGTACCAGGTCATTGCCTATTTCAACAACATCGCCGACCCCAATCTGGTAGCGGTTGGGCAGGTTCTCATCATACCTGAGCCAACGCAGATTCCCGTGCTGCCGTCTCCGCCTGCGCTGCGAGACGATGAATCGCCCTTCCTCTACGGCATCCACGATCTGGGCGGCGAGCACCTGATGCGACAGGCCGGCGTGCCCGGGTGGATTCTGCACACCACTCGCGTGAACGACCCACCTCGAGACTTCACGGCGCTCACCAGTGAGGGGTTCGGTATTCTGGTTCGGCTGAACTGGGATTACAACCCCGGCGGCACGCTGCCTCACGACAACCTGTATCACGAGTTCGCCAATCGCTGCGCGCAGTGGGTTCGCCAGTCGCCCGGCGTGAGCCACTGGATCATCGCCAACGAACCGAATCTGCGCGGGGAGCGCCCTGGCTTCGGAACACCGAATGAGCAGGCCATCACTCCACGCATGTATGCCACTGCTTTCCGGCTGTGCCGGGCTGCGATCCGCAACGTGGCCGGCCACGCCGACGACCAGATCATCACAGCCGCCGTCGCGCCGTGGAATCCAGACACAACGTACAGCGCTGATCCTCAAGGCGTGTATGCTGCCGACCCCGCCGGCAACTGGATCCGCTATTTCCGAGACATGCTGCTGGCCCTGGAAGGCGATGCCGGCGCCGGCACAGGTGTGGACGGCATCGCGCTCCACACCTACACCCACCGGGTGGACCTGAACACGGGTGATACCTTTATCACCAGCGAAGACAAGCGTTGGCCTGATCTCTTCCCCGAAACCGGCGGCGCTCACTTCCATTTCCGGGCCTATCAGGACTTCACGAACGCCATCCCGGACTCCATGCGGCACCTTCCGGTGTACATCACCGAGACCGACCAGGATAGCGACAACGGCAACGCGTGGTTCACGCAGAACCTGGGCTGGGTGCAGGACGCCTACG
>JBHHTZ010000607.1:0-2921 GCA_046753605.1 Anaerolineae bacterium | reverse complement strand
ACCGCGCCGTCCATCCCCAGGAGGCCGGCCTCACCTGCTGCGTGGATGATCTCACCCGTGGACCGGATGAGCCGCTGGAAAAGCGCATCGACTACATCTTCTTCGCGCCGGCGACCGGGCACGGCGGTCGGGTAGTGGATAGCCGGCGGGTGTTGGATCGGCCGTCCAGGGTTGGGGATGGCTGGCTGTGGGCATCGGATCACGTGGGTGTGCTGACGGCCATCGAGGCGTACACTCCTTCCCCCTGAAAACGTCGAGATGGTTGAGAGCCTCTTTGTCTCAATGCTCTTGCCCCCCTCCAACTCCCCCCAGAGGGGGGAGCTTTCCTACCTTCCCCCCTCTGGGGGGAGTTGGAGGGGGGCAGCCCCAACACCGTCCTGGTGAGTGGAAGATGAAAGATATGAACACCCGGTTGAAGAAAGGAATCGCAACCATCCAGGCCGGCGATCTGAAAGAAGGCAAACGCCTGCTCGAACAGGTGTTGGCGGAAGAGCCGCGCAACGAACAAGCCTGGCTGTGGTTGAGCGCGGCGGTGGACGATGTGGAGGAGCGAAAAGCCTACCTGCGTCGCGCGCTGGGGATCGACTACGACAACGAGGAGGCCTGGCGCGACCTGCTGCCGCTGGTGGTGTCCCCGCCGGCCCCGAGGGTTCACACAGAACCGCTCCCTCGTGCCGAGGGCCGGGAAGTCCGTTGCCCTGGCTGCGGCTCTGACTTGCGTTTCAGCCCCAGGCATCAGGCGCTGGTCTGCCCAGCCTGCGGCAAAGTGGTGGACATTCCGAGCGATACCTCGCCGCCGCAAAGTTACCCGCTGGCCCACCTGCCGGCCACCCGAGAGGCCCAGGAGGAATGGGTGGGTCAGCAACTCTTCCATTGTCAGCATTGCGGGGCGACGACTGCGTTTTCCAGCCGGCGGGGTAGCCTGGTCTGCCCCTTCTGCGGCTCGTCGGCCTTGCTGAAGAAGCCATCTGGTATCCCCCTCATCTCGCCGCAGGCAGTGATCCCTTTCAAGTTGGACAAGGAAGGCGCGGAGCAAGCCCTGCACGAATGGCTGGGAAGTGGCCGGCTGCGGCCGGGGGACCTGTCCAGCCACGCCTCGGTTGAACAACTACACGGCGTGTACATCCCGTACTGGCTTTTCGATGGACTGGCCCTGGTCTTCTGGCGTGAAGGCGAGGTGATCAGGGACACGACTGAGCAGTACCGCAACACCGCCGTCTGCGCGTCGCTCAGCCTGACCATGGAGATGGCGCAGGGTGTGGCGCCGTTCGAGTTCGACGCGCTGGTGACTTGCCGGCCGGCGTATCTGGCCGGCTGGCCGGTCGAGATGTACCAGATCGCGCTGGCGGATGCCACGAGCGCGCTCCGCCGGCGGATACGGCAGCGAGCAGCGCGGCTCTACGGCGAGATCGAGATGGTGCGCGTGGTAGACACGCAGTGGAAGCTGGCATTGCTGCCGGTCTACCTGGGAGCGTATCGCTACCGCGGTGAGTTGTATCTTTTCGCCGTGAACGGCCAGACAGGCCGGCTCTTCGGTAAGAACCCACAAGATCGCCGGCGGATGGGGCTACTGATGGCCGGCATCGTTTTGGTGGTGATTGTCGCGGCCGTGTTGACGCTGCTGCTGGTTGTGCGGCTGTGGTGGCCTGACGTGAGCCTGCTGCCGTAGCGGCGCCGGTTCACTGGCCGGCGTAGGCCTTCCTCACCTCTTCCGCAATAATCCTGATGCCCTCGCTGACCACCGCCTCAGCCTGCGAGTAGTTTACCCGAATACACTCGTGCTTGTGTTGCCACGGCTCCCGCAGTCCAGGGAAGAAATAGTGACCGGGCACCACGAGTACCCGTCTCGCCTTGAGACGCTCGTAGAGCTGCTGGCAGGTGATAGGCAGATCCCTGAACCAGAGCCACAAGAAGAAGGTGCCTTCCGGCTTGTGGATGTAGTAATCGAGGCCCTCCATCTCCTCCTGCACCCAGGCCACGGCCTGCTCAACCTTGTTCCGGTAGTAGGGTCGGATCACATTTCGACTCACGTCGATGATCTCGCCGCTCCTGACCAGGTCGAGGGCCAGGTAGGCGCCGAAAGCGGCCGGCGCCAGGCTGATGATGGCGTTCATGTTGGCCACCGCCAGCGCGATCTGCTCGCTGGCGATGACGATGCCGGTGCGCGGGCCTGGCAGTCCGAGCTTGGACAGGCTCATGCAGAGGATGATGTTTTCATCCCACACCGGCTCGGCGTCGGTGAACATGATGTTGGGGAACGGCGTGCCGTAGGCGTTGTCGATGATGAACGGGATGCCATGCTCGCGGGCCAGTCGGGAGAGTCGGTCTATCTCCCTGTGGGTGAGGACGTTCCCCGTCGGGTTGGTGGGGCGCGACACACAGATGGCGCCGATTTCGCCGGTGACGGAGACGGCGTCGAAGTCGATGTGGTATTTGAAGAAGTGATTTTCCAGGTACTCGATCTCTGGCCGGCTGGCTACAAAGAAGTCGTCCGTCAGCCCCACGTCCAGGTAGCCGATGTACTCCGGGGCCAGCGGCAGCAGGATTTTCCGGTGGGCGCCGGCCTCGCACTCGCCGGCGAACATGTTGAAGAGGTAGAAGAAGGCAGTCTGGCTGCCGTTGGTCAGGGCGATGTTTTCGGGGCGCACATCCCAACTGTATTGCTCGCGCAGCAGGGCGGCCAGCGCGTCGATGAAGCGTTGTTCGCCGCGCGGGGTGTCGTAGTTGCCGATGAGCCGCTCGTACTCGCCGGCGTGCTCCAACATGCGGTCCATGCGCGCCACGAACCGCTGTTGCACCTGCGGGATGTAGGCCGGGTTGCCGCCGCCCAGCATGAGCATCTCTTCGCCGCCGGCCATCGCCTTTCCCAGGTCGTCCATCAGGTGGAGAATGCCGGAATCGGTGGTGAATTTCTTGCCGAA
>JBHHTZ010000606.1:0-2922 GCA_046753605.1 Anaerolineae bacterium | reverse complement strand
CCGGACATCACTGTTCGGATCAGGGTCCTCAGCGACGATCTTGTAGACGCCACCCCGGGGCGGGACGAAGCTGGCCACGGCCTCGCCCAGCTCATTCGTGGTGACGCTCAGCGTGTCCACCAGCGTGTCTTCGGTCTCGGTCTCCCAGCGGCCACCGCCGGCCTCGTTCGCGACAAACGTGTTCTTCCACTCGCGCCGGTAGAAGCTGACCTCGATCTCGCGCTGAGGCAGGCGCTTGCCATCCCAATCCACGCCGATCAGGTCGATGGCGAAGTCGTCGCCGGCCTCGCCCACGTACTTCTGCGGACTCAGGCCGACGTACCATTCGCCCCGGTGAGCGATCAGGCTGCCCCGCCCAGAGATGACCTGGTTGTCGCGCCCGGTCACGCTGGCTTCGATGATAACGCGCACGCTGCCCTCGGGTAGCTTGTCCTGCAGCTCTGCGCCGGACAGTTGGATGGTGAACTGACCCTGATCGTCCGTCGTGCCGGTTCCGCTCAACAGCGGCTCGCGGGCCGGCTCCTGGCGGAACCACCAGCAGTCGAAGCAGATCCAGGGATCGTCGGTATCGGTGAAGGTGTAGCGGCCGCCCCACGGCGGTTTGAAGATGTAGGTCTCGGCCAGCACGTTCCACTCGACGGGCGCGCCGGCCACCGGGCCGCCGAAGAAGTAGTTGACGTTGACGGTGGCCTGGATGTCCTGACCCTTCAAGATTTCATCTGCGCCCGGATCGACCGATACCTCGAACTCCGGCGGTCGATACGCAGCCACCTGGAAGTTAGCGCCGAAGTTCCGGTCCTGGAACTGCACGCTGATGTTGTAGTAGCCGAGGGACGCGCCGTCGCTGAGCGACAGTTCGGTGTTGAACGTGCCGGCCTCGCTCACATCCAGCAGTTGATTGTAGATTTCATCGTAGCTGGCATCGCGCACCACAACGCGCACCTGGCCAACATCGGGCAGGCTATAGCTGACATCGTCATCGGCCCGGATAACGCCCTTGATGTACACGGTCTGGCCCGGGCGGTAGATGGGCCGGTCGGTGTAGGTGTGAACGCGGAAGTCTGACCAGCCTGCGCCGCCTTGCAGTCCAAACTCCCACGGAGATGTGCCCCGACTCCACTCAGCGGAGCCGGCGGTGAAGGGCTTGTCGCTGTAGACGAGAAGCGATCCCTGGTAGCCCGAAGACAGATCGAGCCTGGCGACGCCGGCGGAGTCCGTCGTGACACTGCCCAGACGGGCGCCGTCGTAGTTGGAGAAGGTGAGCGCCAGACCGGGCACGGGGTCGCCGGTTGCCAGGTCTGTCGCCCATGCCAGAGCGTCTCGTGGGCCGGCTTTCACAGTCAGGTTGATGTGGGACACCACCATCAGGTGCCGCCGGCCCCAATAATTCCGCTTGTCAAGCCCCGGCGCGTCGGTGTCCAGCAGGTAGACGCCGGGTTCAAGCCGGCCGCCACCCTCCACCAAATCGACAGCGGTAAAACTACGCTTGTTCAGCGGCGCTTCCAACGGGAGCTCCCACCGGCGGACCAGGGTTGCATTGGCCGGCATCTTATCGACCACACGATACGGCGATTGGAGAAAATATTCACTGCTAAGCCGATACAACTGCAGATTGATGCGATTCACGTTCACATAAGCCACGTACAAACGCGCTGGATCGTACGCGTTGTAGGTCCCCACGATGTCGGGGACATGCAGCCGATAGTCAGGCTCCAGCGGCGCGGTCCGGAAACGCACCGTCCGACCCTCTTCGATCTTGTTTCCGTAGGGGTCGGCGATTCCAGGCTCGATGCGAACCTCGTAGTCTGTGGATGGCTCGGCGCCAAAACTGAAGAAGAAGCTGTTGTCCCACTGACTGTAGTAGGTGTACACCTCCGTCGGGGTAATGGGCGGTGTCATCGAGATATTCGGCATGACGGTGGTCGGATCAATGGGCGCGTTGAACAGGATGCGGAACCCGGTGCGCGATGGCGCGTTCTTCTCACCATCCCGAGGCTCGGTATCCACGATGCGCGGCAGAGGGACGGTGGTGAAGCGCCAGGCGTAGAGTTCGGACATGCCGGCCCCGCCCGCCGCCGAGGTGACGCCCGGCGCGACGGTGACCTGGTAGGTCGTATCGAAAGCCAGCCGCTGGTCGGGTGTGAAGGTGAGGGTATCGCCGTCCACTTCGATCTTGCCGGCCACGTTCTGCAAGCTGAAAGCCGCCCCCGCCGACTCAGCGTCGATGGGCTGGTTGAACTGCACGCTGATGCTGGTGTCTACGTCCACCAGCATCGCGTCATCCGCCGGCTGGACCCACACGACCTTCGGGAGTTCCGTCGCAAAGCGCCAGGTGAAGTCGTCCGGCAGCAGCGCATCGCCGGCGGCGTCGGTCAGGCCGGCCTTCACGCGGGCCGTGTAGGTGGCGCCGCCGGCCAGCGGCTCGCCCGGCCTGAAGATGTAGATGGAGGTGTTTAGCCATTCGCCCTGGCCGGCTATGGGGGGGTCGAATTCCAGAGGCTGCAACTGATTGCGTGTTCCGTCTTGCGTGTTGCGTGTTGCGGCGTCAGAATCTGAAATCTGAAATCTGAAATCTGAAATGGAAGCCAGCGGTACCACCGGCCGGTTGAACATCACAGTGATGGTGCTGTCGGTCGCGACGCCGGTGGCGCCATCGGCGGGGATGACCTGAGCGACTTCCAGGAAGCCGGTGGTGAAGAAGCGGAACACGTAGGGCGCTGCCAGCGGCGTGCCGTCCGGGTCAGTGGCATCCTGGGTCAGCACGGCGTCGTAGGCGGTGTTACGGGCCAGGGGCTGGGCCGGCCGGAAGCGTACGGTTCGGGCATCGGGCCACGATGTCTCGCCGGCCACGGCCTTCCCGCCGGCGGCCTGGAGCCTGAAGGCCGCCTCCACCGCCTTGGCCTCCATCGGCCGGTCGAAGAC
>JBHHTZ010000605.1:0-2923 GCA_046753605.1 Anaerolineae bacterium | reverse complement strand
ACTGATCACTGGACCCATGGAAACCCGACCGCTACCCATTGGCACAACGCTGAAAGACAAATACACCGTCACCCAACTGGTGGCCGGCGGTGGCATGGCCTGGATCTATCGCGCCGAGGAGCGCCGGCCCGATGGCGCCACCCGCACCTGGGCCCTGAAAGAACTACGTGCTGCCAGCGACGATCTTGTGGTCCGCGCAGAGGGTCGCCGGCTGTTCGAGCAGGAGGCACGCATCCTGGCAGGGCTCCGACATCGGAACCTGCCGCGCGTCGCCGGCTCTTTCGAACAGGACGGCCGGTCTTACCTGGTCATGGAGTTCGTGGCTGGCGAGTCGTTGCAGAAGCGACTGAAAGAAGCCAATGCGCCGTTGTTGGAAGATGAGGTGATCGCCTGGGCAATTCAGATATGCGATGTGCTGAGCTACCTGCACTCGCAGAAGCCGCCGGTGATCTTCCGCGACCTGAAGCCCAGCAACGTCATGGTCTCGCCGGACGGCACGGTCAAGCTCATCGACTTTGGCATCGCCCGCACGTACAAGGCCGGCAAGCTGCGCGACACCATCGCCATGGGATCGGAGAACTACGCGGCGCCAGAGCAGTGGGGCACGGCCCAGACCGACGCGCGGGCCGACATCTACGGGCTGGGAGCGACGATGTACCACCTGCTGGCGAACGTGCCGCCCACGCCGGCCTTCCTGCCGGCGCCGCCTGTCCCCTTGCGCCAGTACAACCCGGCTGTGTCGGAGCAACTGGCGGCCGTTGTCGAGAAGGCAATGGCGCGGGACCGCGAGCGGCGATACCCGACGGGGGCGGACATGCAAGCGGACCTGTACAACTGCCGGCCGGACCTGAAGGCGAGACTTCCGAGGTCTGGGAGACCTCGGAAGTCTGGTGGTAAGCGCTGTCCGGATTGCCAGACGTTGAACCGACCAACAGCGCGCTTCTGCCGGCGGTGTGGGCGGCCGTTCGTCGGGGTGCTGCCGGCGCGTCTGCGCATTCTCCAGCCCGTGGGGGTGTCCTGGGAGATGCCAATGCGGGGTGAAACAATGCTCGTTGGCCGGCGCAGTGAGCCCGAAGATCTGGCGCCCGACCTGGACCTGGCCTTCTACGATCCAGACGCCTACGTCTCACGCCGGCACGCCACCATCACCCGCAATGGTCAACGATACGAGATCACTGACCTCGACAGTGACAACGGGACTTTTGTGAACGATGGCCGGCTGGCGGCGGGCGAGAAGCGGGTGCTGCGTAACGGGGATAGAATTCGGGTGGGGAGGGTCGTGTTGGGTTTTGTAGTGGGGTAGTTGCATGGCTAGATGGCTAGATGGCTGGGTGGCTGGATGGCTTTGAGGAAGCAGATCAACATGAAATGCCCGAAATGTGAGGCCCAGAACCGAACTGGAGCGCTTTTCTGTGCGGCGTGTGGGAGCCGGCTGCCTGAAAAAGAGGCCATCGAGATTCAGGAACCAGAGGTAGTGGAGCAGGCGCGGGTTGACAACGTTGCGCCAATGCCGGCAGATCGCGAGCAACCCGCCGTCGCAGAGGCTGTGGTGGCTGAAGAAGAAGGCGACGAAAGCGCAGAGCCAGACGGAGAGCCTGCCGAGGCTGTCGAGGCACGTGACGTTATCGAAGAAACGGCTGAGGTCGTGGACGAAGAGTCTGCGGCGGCCCTCGAAGCCGATGACGAACTTGAGGGGGGCCTAACGCCGCTGCCAGCCGGCACGCTGCTGGCAGATCGTTACGAGATTGTTGAGCGTGTGTCGGGCGACGAGGCCGGCAACCTCTACTCCGCGCTGGACCTGGCCCGGTGCGTGGCCTGCGGTTTCGATGCGAACGCGCCGGGCGACGAGTACTGCGCCGAGTGCGGCGCCATGCTGGATACGCCGCCGGCGTGCCAGATTCGCGAGCAGCTCCAGACCGAGGAGCCTGACGCAGTCGCCCGGTTCAACCGCGATGGGCGCATCTACGTCGTGCTGGCCTCGGAAGATGGCCAGGAGCCAGCAGAGCTGGCCCCATCCCCGCGAATCCGATTTCGCTGGGGCGCCCGAACGGATACCGGGCTGGTGCGGGAGCACAACGAGGATTACGTCGATGTGCGCGTGTACGCCGAGCAGGACGGGCCGGCGCTGGGGCTGTTCGTCGTGGCGGACGGTGTGGGTGGGCAGGCGGCCGGCGAGGTTGCCAGCCGGCTGGCGACACAGGTCATCTGGGACGTGATTCGCGACACCGTCTGGCTGCCGGCGCTTGAGGGCGAGCCGGTGTTGCCGGAGACGATGGAGGTGCGGATCGCGCAGGCCGTTCAGTCGGCCAACCAGGCGGTGTACAGGCAGCGGGTCGAGGAGGGCACGGACATGGGGACTACTGTGACCCTGGCGTTGCTGCGCGACACCATCGCCGCCATCGCCAACGTGGGTGACAGCCGGACCTATCGCTGGAACGCCGACGGCTTGCAGCAGTTGACCGTCGATCACTCGCTGGTGCAAAGCCTCATTGAGGCCGGCCAACTCGAGCCGGACGAGGTCTACACCCATCCGCACCGCAATATCATCCACCGCTCCATCGGCGACCGGCCACGGGTGGAGATTGACACGTTTGTGTGCGAACTGAAACCAGGTGATCGGCTGGTCCTGTGCAGTGATGGCCTGTGGGAGATGGCCCGCGACGAAGGCATCGAAGAAATCCTGCTGCTGGAGCCGGACCCGCAAGCCGCCTGCGACGCCCTTGTCGATCGGGCGAACCTGGCCGGCGGGGCGGATAACATCTCGGTTGTGATTGTGGAGACCGAAGTATAGTCTAGTTTGGATATTAGATATTGGATATTGGGTATTGGGTATTGGACGCCCAGCGAAGCGATTCCTAATCTCCAATATCCAATATCCAATACCCAATATCCAATACCCAATATCCAATACCCAATATCCAAT
>JBHHTZ010000604.1:0-2925 GCA_046753605.1 Anaerolineae bacterium | reverse complement strand
TTTTTCGTAGAACATTTGTCCAATGTGACATATGTGACATTGTCAAAGTAGTTACGATTGAACCTTTGGGGTATCTACCTGGTATAACTCTTGGTATCCGGTTTGCATGGTGAGCGTCAGCCCCGCTTAGTGTGTAAACCCTAAAGGTTTCCGAAAACCTTTAGGGTCTCTGACGCGATGCCATATGGCTGTTGCTGCGTGATCAATGATTCCGTCGAGCGTTAGCTTATGCGTTCAGGTGAATATCGGCCAAAAGAACAGTTGGACAAGCTCATACAGCAGGCACTGATCGACAGTGTTGCAGATGAGGAGCCGCCGGCCCGCGTCTGGGAGCGTATCCGCGCTCGACTGACTCAACCGGATCGCCCGCCCTCTTTTCAGTGGTCTGGGCCTGTGCTCCAGGCAGCCATGCTGATCCTGCTGTTGATGTTGGGCAGCTTGTCTGTCTGGCAGAAATGGTCCGGTGAGCAAGTCACGGGGGTACCATCTGGGGTTTCAACCGCAACACCACTGGCGCTGCACGCCACAGACGCAGCAGAAAGTCGTGGCGAGAGTTCGGGTGCGGTGGCTGATGCGGCAGAGATCGTACTCCTGCGTGAGTATTCCTCTTTGCAGACCCGGTCCCTGATCGTGAAACAACTCCGGCGACGGGCGCCGGGGGTTGCGGTGCCGGCTTACGACATTCCGCCACATCCCGGCAGCCCCCAGGCAAAAGCGTTGCTCCCGGAATCGCCGCACGAGACCGGGCCGGCCGGCTTGCCGGTGTACGCGCCAGGCCCTATCTGGTAGTGGAGAAGGAGGTGAGGATACAGCAGACAAATACCTGTGATTTCTTCGTTTGTCGACACAAATCGTGAACCAATCATCACAAATAGGAGGAGCAGAGAATGCGCAAGTTAGTGATTCTGGCAACCATCCTGATGGTCTTGGCTCTCTTCGGCGTCGCCTGTTCACAGCCGACCCCACAGACCGTTGAGAAGGTCGTCAAAGAGACGGTGGTTGTCGAAAAACAGGTCGAAGTCGAGAAGCCAGTTGAGAAGGTGGTCGAAAAGGAAGTTCAGGTGGTCGTGACGGCCACGCCGGTCCCCGGCGAGGAAAAGGCCACCGTGGACTTCAACTGGGGAACCGAACCGCCGACGGCCGACCCGGCCATGACGACAGACACCACGTCGTCGGCGCTCATCGGGTCCATCTTCATGGGCCTGACGGACATTGATGAGGAGACGAAGGAAACAGTGCCCGCGTTGGCGACAAGCTGGGAACCCAGCGAGGGCGCCACGGTCTGGACCTTCAAACTACGCGATGACGTCCCGTGGGTGAAGTACAACCCCGCGGCCGGCGAAACGCAGCAGGTAATGGACGACGAGGGCAACCCCCGTATGGTCAACGCTAACGATGTCGTCTACGGCGTCAAGCGCACCTGTGACCCGAACACTGCTTCGAACTACGCTTGGCTCCTGTACGTCATCAAGGGTTGTGAGGCGCTGAACAATGCGGACCCAGCGGCCGAGGACTTCCAGGACCTGTATGACGGGATGGGCGTTGAGGCGCTGGACGACACTACCGTCCAGTTTACGCTGGAATACGGGGCCGGCTTCTTCCCGCAGGTCGCCACCATGGCCAACCTCTTCCCGACCCCGCAGTGGATCATCGAGGACAAGGGTGAGCGCTGGATTGAGCCCGGCTTCATCGTGACCAACGGCGCCTACGTGATGACCGAGTGGGTACACGGCGACCATGTCGTGCTGGAAAAGAACCCGTTCTGGCCGTACTGGGGCACGGACTACGGTTCGGGCAACATCGAGCGTCTGTATGGCGTCACCATCCAGGAAGCCTCGACCGGCTTTGCGATGTACGAAAACAACGAGCTGGACACGGCTGGTGTGCCGCTGGATCAGATCGATCGCGTGAAGGCAGATCCGGTGCTGAGCGCGGAGCTCTACAACGCTCCGGTCAACTGCACCTACTACTACGGCTTCATCACCCAGAAGCCGCCGGTGAACGACGTGCGTGTCCGCAAGGCCCTGTCAATGGCCATCGACCGCAAGACCCTCGTAGACACCGTCACCAAGGGCGGCCAGATCCCGGCCAACACCTTCACCAACCCACTCAACTTCGGCGCCGACGCTGAGGACCCGGACATTGCACCCTGGGCGCTCACGAAGGCGAAGGGTGGCACGGGGTACGATGAAGCTGTGTCCATGGGTAAGGCGCTATTGGATGAGGCCGGCTACCCGGATGGCGAGGGGCTGGACATCGTCCTGATGCACAACGTCAGCGAGGGGCACGCCCGGATCGCCCAGGCCATCCAGGCCATGTGGCAGAGCGCCTATCCGAAGATGACCGTCACCGTCGAGACCCAGGAGTGGCGGGTCTATCTGGACACCATTCGAGCCAGCACGGCCATCGAGGACGTGCCGCACGTCTTCCGCCTGGGGTGGTGCGGTGACTATCCCCATGCCAACAACTGGATGCATGAGGTCTTCAACCCAGAGCAGGGCGCCAACCGCATTCGCCTGAGCGCTGACGATCCACAGGTAGGCGACCTGGTGCAGGAATACATGGAGACCACTACAGCAGCTCAGACAGCGCCCGAAGCCGAGGCGAAGAAGCTGTACAAGCGCGCCGAGAAGCTGCTGAACGATGAGATCGTCGGCATCGCGCCCATCTATTACTATACAGCCGTGAATGTCACCAAGCCGTGGCTGACGCGGTCGTATGACCCCATCAAGCTGCACCTGTTCCAGTGGCAGCTCGACTGGGATGCCAAGCAAGCTGCAGTGAAGTAGCAACCATGTCACCCGGCGATTGTGGGTCTTGGACTCACAGTCGTTAGCTTTCTGTGGCCGGGGCAATCGTGTTATCGGGAGCCTGCTCCTGACTACCGGTTGCCCCGGTTGCAGTCGTATGGTACAATTGCAGTTG
>JBHHTZ010000603.1:0-2926 GCA_046753605.1 Anaerolineae bacterium | reverse complement strand
GGCCTGCTCTCCCGCCTGCCGGACGGGCGCTACCGGGCGGCGGCCAGCAAGTTCCTGGACGGCAGGCCCGTCGGAGGCTGGTCGGGCCTCGGCGTGCGAAGGGACGACCCCAACGACCTGGTGCCCCACCAGCACCGGCGCGAGCTGCGGGTATGGGTACTGTCGATGAGCAACGCCCTCATCGTCTATGTTGCTGCGTACCAGTATCTCCCCGTTGCGATCCAGGATGCGGCCACGGTCCAGCCGGCGCTCAGCCTCGATGAGGCGGGGATTGTCCGCACGGGCCGTCAGCTCCGTCGCCCGAACCACGCCCCAGTACGGAACGGCGGCGGCGATGAGGACGAAGGCGCAAATCAGTATCGTCGCCAGCTTGAGGATGCTGCGGCCTATTGCGTACTGCGTCTTGCGTCTTGCGTCTTCCTCAATCTGCAATCTGCGATCTGAAACTTGCAATCGAAGCAGCAGTCCTACGATCAGCGCGCTTGTCAGCAGGGAGCTGCCGCCGTAGCTGACGAAGGGCAGGGTCACGCCGGTGAGGGGGATTAGCTTGAGGTTGCCGGCCAGGATGGTCAGCGTTTGCAGCCCAAAAATGCTGGCCAGGCCGGCGGCCAGCAACCGCTCGAAGGTATCATCCGCCCGCAGGGCGATGTGGCATCCGCGATACACCAGCAGCGCATACAGCCCGATCAGGGCCAGCGCGCCGGCCAGGCCCAGCTCTTCGGCTGTGGCGACGAACACGAAGTCGGTGTGGACCGCCGGAATGAAGGTGGGGAATCCATATCCCAGCCCTGGTCCCAGGACACCGCCGGAGGCCACAGCGATGAGGGCCTGAACAATCTGGTAGGCGCCCGCCGATGCCTCTGGCCACGGATTGAGCCAGAACTGGACACGCTGCTGCACGTGGGCAAAGGTTTGTACGACGACGGCCGCGCCGGCCAGGAACAGGACCAGACTGCCGGCCACGTAGGCCCAGCGGGCGCTTGCCACGTATAGCATGGCCAGGAAGATGCCGAAGAAGATCAGCGCCGCGCCCAGGTCTCGCTGCCAGACCAGCAGCGTCATGGACAGCCCCCAGATCACCAGGATCGGCCCCAGGTAGGGCAGCGGGGGCAGGCGTAGCCGGCCAATCCGCACGCTGGCGTAGGCCACCAATTCCCGCCGTTCAGCCAGATAGCTGGCCAGGAAGATGACCAGCAGCAGCTTCAGCAGTTCCGATGGTTGAAACAGCAGCGAGCCGAAACCCAACCACAGGCGTGGGCCGGCCCCGCTGGGGCGCACTCCGAAGACCAGCGTGAGCGCCACTAGCATTAGCCCCAGGAACGCCCAGGTGTAGCGGTAGCGCCGCAGCCACCGCATGGGCCACGGCGCGCCGGCAACCACCGACATAGCGGCGATGCCCAGCAGCGCCCAGTTGGTCTGCCGGCCGGCCAGCGCCGGCGCCAGCCGATGCGCCAGCACCAGCCCGAAACCGGTGAGCTGGCCGGCCAGCGGCAGCACCACCTGATCGGTCGACGGCCCGTAGCGCCACGTCAGCACAGCGTGGGCGATGAGCAGGGCCCCCGCCAGCAACCAGGCCGGCTGGAGATCGCGCCACGTCACGCTGCCCGTCTCCACCAGCGCCAGCAGGGCAAAGCCGGCGGCGGTGGTGGCGGTGGCGAGGAGTAGCAGGAGGAACTCAGTGAGTCTGAGACGATTCATCTGCAAAGAGATTCGTGAAACGTGAAACGTGAAGCGTGAAACGTGATGGCAGGTTCATGCAGGAATCCTCATGTTTCACGTTTCACGCCAGGTATTTCCCAACCAACAATCCCACCCTCTCCCGTGTCTGCGCTGGAATCCGGTCCGGCGCGGTGACGATGGCGCTGCGGAGGGAGCCGGCCCACGGCGAAGGCCCAATTTCGGCCACGTGGGGGATGGCGGCTTTGACGATGGCTTTGGACATGGCGACGTTGCGGCGCAGATTCTCGATGATCATCTCGGCGGTCACGCCTTCTTCGGTTTCGTGCCACACATCATAGTCGGTCACGGTGGCGATCATTGCGTACGACATCTCGGCTTCGCGGGCCAGTTTCGCTTCCGGCAGGGCCGTCATGCCGATGATGTCCATGCCCCACTGGCGGTAGACCTGCGACTCGGCCAGCGTTGAGAACTGTGGCCCTTCGATGCACACGTAGGCGCCGCCCTTGTGGACGGTGGCGCCGGCCTCCTGCGCGGCTTTGTACACCGCATCGCTCAGCGTGGGGCACACGGGCGGCTCGAAGGAGACGTGAACCGCCAGCCCTTCCCCGAAGAAGGTCGAGGGGCGGCTCTTGGTGCGGTCGAACAACTGGTCGGGAATGACAACGTGCAGCGGCTCAAGATGTTCCCGCAGGCTGCCGACGGCGCTGACGGAGATGACGTGTTGGACGCCCAGCGACTTCAGGGCGTAGATGTTGGCGCGGGCCGGCAGCTCGTGGGGCATGATGCGGTGGCCGCGACCGTGGCGGGGCAGGAAGGCCACCCGCTGGCCGGCCAGTGTGCCGACGGTGATAGCATCGCTGGGCTCGCCGAACGGCGTATTGATCTGTCTGGTGTCAACGCCGGTCAACCCGTCGATCTTGTAGAGTCCACTGCCGCCAATCACGCCGATGGTTGCGTCTGCCATGGGTTCATTGCTCCTTCCGCGTGTGTTGCTGGTGTTCATGGGAGATGAGATGGTGGCTATTATAGCAAAGCCATCGTTGGAGGAGAAATCCGGCGGGGTGGGGACGAGGCAGAACGGATGGTAGGTAGGGGCGAGGCAAGGCGGAGTAGGGGCGAGGCGCCCTTCTCTACCGGACACTTTTGGCATGGGCGTATCCAAATGTGCGGAAGCGAGCGCCGATTGAGTAGCGGAGCGTATCGAAATCAAGCGAGCGGCTTTACAGGCAACCCGCTTGGCCTCGAT
>JBHHTZ010000602.1:0-2929 GCA_046753605.1 Anaerolineae bacterium | reverse complement strand
CGGGCGGGCCTGTCGGACTCAGTACCCTGATTATTTTCTCAAACTTCATAATTCGACGGCTGCTACGGGATACGTGTTTGAAACACGTTACAGCAACGTCGGAACACGTTTCTTCGGCATCATCGTTTCACATCAGGAGTGATAATGACCCGATCATCGCATCTTTCCCACGCGCCCCACTGGTGGCAGCGTGGCGTCATCTACCAGATCTACCCACGCAGCTTCAAGGACACGACTGGCAATGGCATCGGCGACTTGCAGGGGGTGATTGAGAAACTCGACTACCTGAACGACGGCACGCCGGCCTCTCTGGGCATCGACGCCATCTGGTTGAGCCCCATCTACCCTTCGCCCATGGCCGACTTCGGCTACGATGTGGCCGACTACTGCGACATCCATCCCCTGTTCGGCGACCTGGCGACCTTTGACCGGTTGGTGTCCGAGGCTCACCGTCGAGACGTCAAAGTCATTCTCGATTACGTCCCCAACCACACTTCAGATCAGCATCCCTGGTTTGTCGAGTCGCGCAGCAGTCGCGACAACCCCAAACGGGATTGGTACTTCTGGCGCGACCCGAAGCCCGATGGTTCGCCGCCCAATAACTGGGGCAGCGTCTTTGGCGGGCCGGCCTGGACCTGGGACGAGGCCACCGGCCAGTACTACTTGCACCAGTTCCTCAAGGAGCAGCCCGAACTCAACTGGCGCAACCCCGAAGTACGCGCGGCCATGTTGGATGTTCTTCGATTCTGGCTAGATCGGGGGGTTGACGGCTTCCGCATCGACGTCATCGGCATGCTCATCAAGGACGAGCAACTGCGCGACAACCCGCCGAACCCGAACGCCGATCCGGCGCTGCCCCCCGATGACCTCTACCGCCGGCGAGTGCCCGTCTACAACCGGGATCAGGACGAGGTTCACGAGGTCATCGGCGAGATTCGTCGCGTGCTGGATGAATATGGCGAGCGCTGCGCCATTGGCGAGGTGTGGTACGAGGATCTGGCGCGTTGGATCAGATTCTACGGTGCGGATGGCACCGGTTCGGCGGGCTCACCACGTGGTGGCCTGCACCTGCCCTTCAACTTTGGCTTGCTGCGCCGGCCCTGGGAGGCGCGGAGCGTGCGCGCGCTGGTGGATCGGCTGGAAGCGGCACTGCCGGCCTACGCCTGGCCCAACTACGTGCTGGGCAACCACGATGTGCCACGCCTGGCATCGCGCGTGGGCGCGGAGCAGGCCCGGGTGGCTGCCATGCTGCTCCTCACGCTACGCGGCACCCCCTTCCTGTACTACGGCGATGAGATAGGCATGGAGAACGGCGTCATCCCACCGGCGAAGCTGCAAGACCCGCCCGGAATCCGCTTCGGTCCGGAGCGCAGTCGCGATGTCTGCCGCACCCCGATGCAGTGGGACGCCGGCCCCAACGCCGGCTTCTCGGAAGCTGAACCATGGCTGCCGGTTTCCGGCGATTACCCCACGCGCAACGTCGCCGCTCAGTCAGATGATCCCACCTCGATGTTGAGCCTCTACCGTCGCCTGATCTGGTATCGCCGGAAAACGCCGGCTCTGCAGTGGGGTAGCTACCAGGCGCTAGACCCCGGGTGCGACGACTGCTTCGTCTATCTGCGGGCTGCTGGCCACGAACGTCGTCTCGTCGCGCTCAACTTTGCCGGCGACCGACGCCAGGTCTCCATTCCAGGTGGGGAGGCCGGCGAAATTGCCATCTCCACCTGCCTTGACCGCGAGGGCAACGTGGCCTTGTCCGAACTCGAACTTCGGCCCAATGAGGGTGTGATCATCGAACTGGCGCGACCCTAAAGGTTTCCGAAACCTTTAGGGTCTCGGCACATGGCGTGCCCATCGAAACGGAGCACGGCTGGCTGGTCCTCAACCACGCCTACGACCACGACCATGTCTATCGCCTGGGGGTGGCGCTGCTTGATCTGGACGACCCCAGCCGGGTGATCCGCCGGCCACGGGAGCCCATCTTCTGGCCGGAGGAGTTGTGGGAATTGAGGGGTGATGTGCCGAACGTGGTCTTTTCGTGCGCCAATCCGGTAGTGGACGGTACGGTGTACGTCTACTACGGCGGCGGCGATCACGTCATCGGCCTGGCGACGTGCCGGCTGGCCGACCTGATCGACTTCGTGTTGGAGTGATGCGTTCAACTTCGCGGCTCACCCGGTGCGGGCCACTTTCATGGCGCACCGCTCAGGCATCTCCAAGGCGCTCCTTGACAGCGAGACCCGCATGGGCGGCAGGTGTTGTTCATTTCTTCGCTACAGCTTTACTTACTACCATACTCAGCAGCTTCTTCTCTGAAAAGAAGAAGCTGCTGCACTCCCTCTCTGTACTCCACGACCTGCCGCTCCGCAAGCATTCGTATAACATCATTCTCTTTGCCCAAGACTCGCGCCAGAGCTGCTAAGTCAAGCAAGTTGAGAAGGCGAGCCGTAATTGGTCGCTTCGCGTCCCAGAAAACAAAAGCCGACAAAAACTCTCTGGCGGGCTCGGACGTGACAAGTTCATGAAGCGCATGACATTCCTCTTCAGATTGGCATGGGAAAAAGTAACACGTATCGTCGAAAACTACCGGACGACCCTGAAAAGGTGGCACTTGAACAAAACCGAGTCTCTTGTATAGCCCTGAAATGGCAACCTTCCACGGCGCAAAGGAGTACGGCCCAATCCCAAAGATTGAGAAGCGGGGACGGTTCTTGTATATAGAACTTCTCCTTTTATCCAGAAGATGTGCATGGGCTACGAGATAATCCCATGCCTTAGGGTCATCGGTTTTCAGATGGCTTGTATCTTCCCCCATCGTTTTCTGTGGAACAATCAGCCATCGACGAGGGGTTCTATGCATTGCAAGATCAGAGCTTTTTAGCAAAGGAAAGAGTACATCAGGTTCAATATCAACACATTCTCCGAGACC
>JBHHTZ010000601.1:0-2937 GCA_046753605.1 Anaerolineae bacterium | reverse complement strand
GCTGGCATAAGCGTCAACAACTGGGCGGAAGAGAACGGGCTGTTGTCCCAGCGAAGCCACTTATCGGAGTACGGTCTCAGGGATTCCTCACTCCGCTGGCGCTCCGTTCGGAATGACATAGGCTCGTGGGCCGAGATGCCACGCCGGACTTGACATAGAATGGCCAACAGTATCACTTCATGCCCGTGCGGTCGCCGGCTGAGAGGCACCGTGCATTACCCAATTAGTCTGTCAAACTTCATAAGCGCGTACTACGACCATGTTGGTTAGTCGTGAATGGGTTAGCAAGGAGGCGTCCGATGATCTACAAAGAGCCATCGGACAAACCGGGCAAGGTGCGAGTCACGTTTGAACTGCCGGCCTCGGTCTGGGCCGATCGGGTGAACCTGTGTGGCGATTTCAACGACTGGAGTGAGACCGCCACGCCCTTGCACCAGAGTCGAACCCACGAGACCTGGCGGGTGACGGTGGAACTGGACGCCGGCCGGCGCTACCAGTTCCGCTACCTGGTCAACGGCACTGACTGGCACAGCGACTGGAACGCCGATGGATACGCAGAGAACATCCACGGCACGGACAATTCTGTGGTGGACACCACACTCCAGGAAGTCGATTGACATGCACAACTTCGATGTTCGGATACTTGGCAATGCCGGCAGCGGCTACCGTGTCGAGGTGACGGCGTCGCCGGCCGGCGAAACACCCCAAGCTGCCCCGATGCCGTCACCCCTGGAACAGCCGGCGATTGAGACGGCGCTGAGCGACCTGCGGGACTTCCGTGCGGATCCGAGCACCGTGCGCGAGCTAGGCAGTGGGCTCTGGCAAGCGATGTTCCAGCCACCCATCGCCGGCCGCTACGCGCAGAGCCTGGGTATGGCCGGCGACGACGGGTTGCGCGTCCGCCTGCGGATTGACCCGGCCGAGCTTCAGTTGCTCCCCTGGGAATTCCTCCACAACCCGGAAACCGGGCAGTTCCTGGCCCTGGCGCGCCGGACACCGTTGGTCCGCTACGTGGCTCGACCCCAGCCGGTTCCCCCGCTCAAGGTGGAGGGGCCGCTCCGCCTTCTGGTGCTGATCTCCGAACCCTCGGATCAGCCGGCCCTCCAGATTGACCGGGAGCGCGCGCTGATCGAGGGTGCGCTGAGCCCGCTGACCGAGGCCGGCGCTGTTGAGTTGACGGTGGAGACGGATGGCCGGCCAGATCAGCTTCAGGACCGTCTGCGTCACGGCTTCCACGTGCTGCACTACATCGGCCACGGCATCATGATTCGGGGACAGGGCCACCTGATTCTGGAAGATGATGAACGCGCGTCGCAGTTTGTGGGCGCTTCTGCGCTGGAGCCACTTCTGGGCGGGACGTCCCTGCGATGCGTGGTGCTGACGGCATGTGAGTCGGCGGCCGCGCCGGGCGATCCGTTCCTGGGCCTGGCGCCGGCCCTGGTGCGGGGAGGCGTGCCGGCGGTGGTCGCCATGCAGATGTCCATGCCCGACGAGAGCGCCGTCGTCTTCACCCGAGAATTCTATCGATCGTTGGCCCGCCGCTGGCCCATCGACGCTTGCGTCACGGAAGGCCGACTGGGCATTCGCGCCGCCGTGCGTGACACGCGCATCGACTGGGGTATACCGGCTCTGTTTATGCGCAGCGATGACGGCATCATTTTCGCTCCCGACGACGCGGAAGAGGCTGATCAGAGCGATTTCACCCCCGACACTCGCGCGCCGGAAGCCAAGAGCCGCAGCGGTGGAATAGACATCACCGGCTCCACAGTTACCATTGAGGGCGATGTGGCCGGCCGCGACATGATCAAGACAAACGTCGGTCATGCGGGCGAGACGGACGAAGCCACGGATGTGATTTCTGCGCTCCGGCGAGCGGTCCGCCGGCTGTTCGGCCCACAGTCCTGATGACAGCCACTTCCCCGCCCGCCGGCACCCTATACGTCGTTGCAACGCCCATCGGCAATCTGGAAGACATCACGCTGCGGGCCTTGCGCGTGCTGAAAGAGGTCGCTCTGATCGCGGCCGAGGACACCCGCACCACTCGCAAGCTCCTGAGCCGCTACGACATTCACACCCCACTGACCAGTTATCATGAGCACACCCCTTCCGCGAAAGAAGAAGAACTGCTGGACTCACTCGCCCGGCAGAACATCGCGCTGGTCACGGAGGCCGGCATGCCCGGCATCTCCGACCCCGGTGTACGGCTGATTCGGTCTGCTGTCGATCGCGGCTACGCTGTCGTGCCGGCGCCCGGGCCGTCGGCGGTGACGACGGCAGTGGCTGTGTCGGGGTTGCCGGCAGACACTTTCCTGTACCTGGGATTCCTCCCCCGCGATGCGGTTGAGCGCGTTACGCTTCTGAAATCGGTCGCCTTGCTGCCCCACACGCTGGTCGCTTTCGAGAGCCCGCACCGGCTGCGAGCCAGCCTGAACGATCTCGCTGACGTACTTGACGACCGTCAGATCGTCCTCTGTCGCGAACTCACGAAGGTTTACGAGGAAGTGTGGCGCGGAACGATGAGCGAGGCGCTGCGGCACTTCGAGATCGTGGAGCCTCGCGGTGAGTTCACACTGGTGATTGAAGGTGTAGTCGAGGAACCGCCTGCGCCGTGGACCGAGGCACAGGTTCGCGCCCTGCTGGCCGAACGCAAAGCCCAGGGCGCTCGGGCCAAGGAAACCGTCAAAGAAGTTGCCGAATTAGCCCGCTGGCCCAAGCGAGACGTCTACCAACTCTGGATCGAGCTGGGGAACTGGCCGGCAGGCTGATCAACACACCAAGGCGGGGCCTGTGAAGAATGCTAGATGGCTAGATGGCTGAACACTTTGCAAGCCAGCCATCCAGCCAACCATTTTCGGAGCAGACCCCGACCGACCGTCCCTACCCGCCGTGGTCGTCCACCTGCAAGTACCCATCCTGCAGGGCAACGCAGTGAATGAT
>JBHHTZ010000600.1:0-2938 GCA_046753605.1 Anaerolineae bacterium | reverse complement strand
TTGCGCCGACGACGCCGCCCGCAGCTCCGGCGCCGGCGACGCAGCCGGCTGCACCCGCATCTCCAGCCGTTGCCCGCACGCCGAATACTACCGAGCCGGCATCGGAGGCCGGCGAGGCGACAGCCACGACAGAGCCGCCGCCCGGCATCGTCGCAGAGGTAAACGGCGTCGGCATCCCGGTGGCCGAGTTCCAGCGGCAACTCACGGACGCACGCACGTACCTGCTGAGTGAGGGCCTGGTCGATCCGGACACCGAGGACGGCCAGGCAAGACTCCAGGCGCTGCGTGACCAGGTCCTGGACCAGCTCATTGATCAGGCTCTCATCACCCAGGCCGCTGCCGAGATGGGCCTCGCGGTGACGGATGATGAGCTTGAAGCGTCAATCGCCACCATAAAGAATTCCCTGGAGTCCGAGGAGGCTTTTGCCGAGTCGCTGGCTGCCAACAATCTGACCGAGGACGAGTTCCGCACTCTTCAACGCCAGCAGCTCCTGAGCCGGAAAGTCATGGACAGAATCACGGCCGATGTACCGGATGAAGCGGAGCAGGTCCACGCCCGTCATATCCTCGTCAAGACGCAGGAGGAAGCGCAATCAATCCTCGAACAGTTGGAGAGCGGAGCCGACTTCGCGGAGTTGGCCAAAGAACACTCCACTGACGAAACGACGAAAGACAACGGTGGCGACCTCGGGTTCTTCCCGCGCGGCGTCGTGTTGGCGGAATTTGAGGAAGCGGCCTTCGCTCTGGATGTCGGGGAACGCAGTGGCGTGGTTCAGACACCTTACGGATACCATATCATCGAAGTGCTGGAGCGTGAGACGCGCGCGGTGCCTGACGAGATCAAGGCAGGCCTCCGTCAGCAGATAATCATCAACTGGCTGGACGCTCAGCGAGCGCAGGCCGACATTATACGCTATCTTGACAGGTAACGATGGGCTATGGACATCACCTACTACGGTCACAGTTGCTTCAGAATTCGCGGTCGCGACGGGTCTATCGTCACAGACCCTTTTCAGGCTTCCATCGGCTATAGCCCACCTCGGGTTGCGGCGGACATCTGCACGATCAGCCATGACCACCCCGGACACAACAACGCCGGCGTCCTGCGAGGCGACCCGTATGTGATCCGTGGACCGGGGGAATACGAGATTAGCGGGATCTTCGTTGCCGGCTGGCGCTCCTACCACGACCAGAAGAAAGGGAAGGAGCGGGGCCGAAACACAGTTTACACCTTCGAGGTGGATGGCGTCTGTGTTGCACACCTGGGCGATCTGGGCCACGTACCGGACCAATCGACCATCGAAGTGCTGGGCGATGTCGATGTGCTTCTGATTCCAGTCGGCGGCCAGGTCACGTTGACGCCGGCCATGGCTTCGGATGCCATCAATCTTATCGAGCCCCGCTTGGTAATTCCGATGCACTACCACACGCAGGCATACGCCGGCGGTTCCAGACTGGAGCCTGTGTCCAAATTCCTGAAGGAGATGGGCGTCCACAACGACCCTGTTGGTAACACGATGCGTATCAGCCAGTCGAGCTTGCCGGCAGAGACCGAAGTCCGCGTACTGAAGTACAAAGGCCAGAAGAATGACGCCTGACCATTTCCTGCAACTCGTGCGCGAGGCAGTGGAAAGCCTGCCCGAACAGATTGCCCGCGCCATGGAAAACGTCGAAGTCATTGTGGAACCCTGGCCGACGGTGCAGCAACTGCTTTCCGCCGGCATTACGCCCGGCCGCGGAACCTTGTTCGGCTTGTACCAGGGCGTCCCTCTTACCCGTCGAACCAGTGCCTACAGCCTGGTGCTGCCAGACAAGATTACGATCTTTCAAGGCCCCATTATCGCCATGCACCGCTCCGACGATGCCATCCGCGAACAGGTGCGCCGCACCGTGATCCATGAGATCGCACATCACTTCGGCATCGACGATGACAGACTGCGGGAGATGGGGCGTTACTGAGCAGGGGAGCAGGGTGCTGGGGTGCAGGGGAGCATGGGGGCACGGGTGCAGGGGAACTACCACAGCCGACTTCCGGAACCCATAGAGGTCGAGGGCACTGTCCTAGAGTGGGGCAGCAAGACGTACTTGATGGGCATTATCAACGTCACCCCCGATTCCTTTTCGGGGGACGGAGTGGGGGTGGATGTCGAGGCGGCTGTGCAGCAGGCCAGGGAGTTCATCGACGCCGGGGCCGACATCCTGGACATCGGTGGCGAGTCAACACGGCCAGGGTCGCAGCCTGTCACGACCGAAGAGGAACTGCGGCGCGTGTTGCCGGCGGTGGAAGCCATCGCCGCGCAGACCGACACGCCGATCTCCATCGACACGTACAAGGCTGAGGTGGCCGCCGCCGCCCTCGATGCCGGCGCGCACATCGTCAACGACGTGTGGGGGCTGCGAATGGACCCCGACATGGCCCCGCTGGTAGCCGAACGCGGTGTGCCGGTCGTCGTGATGCACAATCGCAGCCGGCCCAGGGACGCCTTCCAGGAAAAGCGGCTGGGCGGGCGCTACGTCGGTATCGAGTACGAAGATCTCATGGCGGATATCATCCGCGAACTGCGCGAGAGTATCGATTGCGCCTGCGAGGCCGGCGTCGATCCCAACCAGATCATCGTGGATCCGGGCGTCGGTTTCGGGAAGACCGTGGAGCAGAACCTGGTACTCATCGATCAGCTTGGCCAGCTTCGATCTCTCGGTCGGCCCGTTCTGGTCGGACCATCACGCAAGTCATTCATCGGCTACACGCTTGGTAAGCCGGCCGGCGAGCGGCTCTTTGGCACCGCCGCTGTGGTGGCCCTGGCCATCGCGCGCGGCGCCGACATCGTTCGCGTCCACGACGTCGCCGTAATGGCAGATGTAGCTCGTATGGCAGATGCAATTGTAAGACGGAAGCAATCGGAGGGAGGTCACTAAACGATGAAGTTCTTTCTGGACA
>JBHHTZ010000599.1:0-2941 GCA_046753605.1 Anaerolineae bacterium | reverse complement strand
TGCAGAGGTGTCATTGCCCGAAATTCGTGGTTACCATGCGAAATCCCAAAGAGCCATTCTGATCACTGATCACTGATCACTGGTTTGCTACGTGGAAGGGAGGAGCATCGTGAAGGATCAATCCTTACAGCCGACACGTACCCTGGATTGCCGGGGCATGGTTTATCCGGCGCCGCTCTTTAGAGCGAAAGAGGTGCTGGAAACCATGGCCCCTGGCGAGATTCTGGAACTGCTGACCACAGATCCTGGCACCGGGCCTGACATGCCCATCTGGACAGAACAGGAAGGCTACGAGTTGCTGGAGACGGGCCAGGACGACGCGGGACATCGGTTCTACATCCGCAAGCCGGCGGAAAGGCCGGCCCCCCAGCCGGCGGGACCCGCTGAAGAGGAACGCCTGTTTCTGATCGTGTTGCGTTCCGGCCTGAACGCGCCGGGCCAGGTACGGGCCGCTCTGATGTACGCCTCGCTGGCAGCCGCCATGGACCAGGATCCCGTCGTCTACTGCGTCCAGCAAGGCGCCGACGTGATGGTCCAGGGAGCCGCCGACAAAGAGGAGACCAAGCCGGGCGCACCCACCATCAAGCAACGCCTGGCTGAGGCCCTGGAAATGGGCGTGCACATCGAGGTGTGCGAGCAGACAGCCCTGGTGCGCAACATCAAAGCGGAGGAACTTATCCCCGAGGCGACCCTGGTGGGCGGAGCCCGGCTGATCGACTATGCCGTTCGAGCACGGGGGAGTCTGACTTTCTAGGTGAGTCGGTCAAAGATCGGTTCCGGCGGGAGCGGTTGAGTAGTAACAGGAAAGTCACGAATCAAGAGTGGGGATGAGATGCTGACTCAGGAGGAACGCCAGGCCATACAAGGCTACTTCTACGCCGCCGTCTTCTGGCTGCTGGTGCCGGGAGTGGCCGGCCTCGTCATGGCTGCGTTGCTCTACAGTCCGCCCCTCCAGAAATTGATCCCCCTCCCGCTGCGAGCGTACCTGAATTTCGGCCGGCTGCGCCCCATGCACGTCAATGCGCTCATCTTCGGCTGGCTCTCCATGGTGTACGCCGGCTCCATGCTCTACATCACCCGTCGCCTGACCGGCGCCCCCCTCTTCAGCCCGCGCCTGGCCCGCATCACGTGGTGGCTGTGGAACCTGCTGATCGTGGGAGCGGCTGTGACCCTGCTGATGGGCATGAACCAGGGCCGGGAGTACGCGGAGATGATCTGGCCGTTGGATCTGCTCTTCCTGCTAATCATCGTGCTGCTGGGAGTGAACATCTGGGGCACAGTGGCGCGCCGGCAGGAACCCAAGCTGTACGTCAGTGTCTGGAACTTCATGGCTGCCACCATGATCCTCATCCCGGTCTACGCGGTAGGCAATAAAATATGGGACCCCTCCGGAGCGTACACCGGAATGAATGACAACATTATCAACTATTTCTACGTGCACAACCTGTTCAATGCCTGGTTCACTACCGGCGGGATTGGCCTGGCTTTCTACCTGTTGCCCCGGCTTACCGGCAACCCCCTCCACAGCCACGGTCTGGCCATGTGGGGGCTGTGGAGCGTGTGGACGGGGCAACATCATCAGCTCTGGAGCCCGGCCCCGGACTGGTTGGAGATTCTCACCGTGGTGTTCAGCATCCTGGCCATCGTGCCCACCACGGCGTTCATGTGGAACTTCTACAAGACGATGCAAGGCCGGTGGGCGCGAGTGGGTCAGGATGTGGCATTGCGTTTCTTTGTGGTGGGCGCCATCTTCTGGGGCTTCACCTGCATTCAGGGCGAAGCACAGTCGATACGCAGCTTCAGCCTGTACGTTCACTTCACCAACTGGGTGGTCAGTCACTCGCACCTGGCCTTCGTCGGGGATTATTCCCTGTGGGCGTTCGCCCTGGTCTACCTGATCATCCCTGAGTTGGTGGGACGCCCCATCTACAGCCGCCGGCTGGCCGAGTGGCACTTCTGGCTGACGCTTGTGGGATTGACTGCCTTCATGACCAGCCTCTGGTTGGCGGGAGTGGTGCAGGGTCAGCAGTGGATGACCGGTGGGATTCCCTTCATCGAATCGGTGCGAGCCATGCACCCCTACTTCGCCGTGCGGCTGGTCGCCGGCCTGACGATGGGAGTTGGACAGCTCATTTTTGCTTACAACGTGTGGCAGACGGCAGTGCAGCGGGTGCCGGTCCACGAGGCATGGGCCCCCATTGGGGCGCGGGTGTCGCTGCAATAATGGCTGGATAGCTGGATGGCTGGATGGCTATGAGGAAGGGGCACGATGCGCTGGAAGATTGATCAGCAGAGCCTGCCCTACCTGATCATCGGTTCTTTGACAGCTCTGATTCTGGGCATCATCGTCACGATCCTGATCCCCGCCCTGGGGACACCAGGGCCAACAGCCCTGGCTCACGCCTACGCCGAGCAGGAGCTGCAAGGCCGGTTGATCTATCAGCGAGAAGGCTGCTGGTATTGCCATACTCAGCAGGTGCGCGCACCAGAAGTGGGCATTGGCACGGTGTTGATCAAAGGAGACATCGGCCCCGAGTCTGTGGCCGGCGATTATGCCTACCAGAAGCCCGTGTACTGGGGCACCGAGCGCCAGGGGCCGGACCTCAGCCACGTAGCCAGCCGGCCGTATGGTGCGGTAAAGGAGTGGCAGATCATACACCTGAAAGACCCCCAGTTGGTCAATCCGGGCAGCGTCATGCCTTCGTTCTCGCACCTGCCGGAGGATGAACTGAAAGCGCTGGCGGCTTACTTGTTGACGTTGAAGTAGGAGCGAGACGTGATCTTTCCGGCCACCTGGTTGGTATGGGCCACAGTGGCCCTCATTCTGATCCTTTTCTGGGGGGCCTACTTCATCGCTCGGGCGACCGGCCAGTTCGACGACCTGGAGGCAGTGAAGTACAAGGTAGTGGAAGACAACCCTTCGACAGACTCAGTAGATCCA
>JBHHTZ010000598.1:0-2954 GCA_046753605.1 Anaerolineae bacterium | reverse complement strand
GAAGCATTACTTTCGAGTGCGGTCTCTGGGATTCCTCACTCCTCTGACGCTCCGTTTGGAATGACATATTGGGGAAAGGCAAGGCGTGATGAGGCGTGATGCTGGACTTGACATGGACTTGCCAACAGTATCATTAAATCTCAAACTTCGTCATTGCTCGCCGAAGCCGGCTTGAGTAGTAACATGAACTGGTTCGAGCAAATCCCCAAAGTCGAGCTCCACCTCCACCTGGAGGGCGCCATTCCCCACGCTGCCCTGTGGGAACTGATCCAGAAACACGGCGGGGACCCGTCCGTGCCTGACCAGCCGGCGCTGGAGCGCAAGTTCGAGTACCGCGACTTCCCCCACTTCATCGACACCTGGGTGTGGAAGAACCAGTTTCTCCGCGAGTACGAAGACTTCAGCTTCATCGCCGAAGCCGTGGCACGGGACCTGGCACAGCAGAACATCCGCTACGCCGAGGTCTTCTACTCCCCGCCGGACTTCACGCGCCACGGCCTGCAGACCGGGAAGCTCACTGAAGCAATCCGCGCCGGCCTGGCCCGCGTCCCGGACATCGAAATCGCCCTGGTGGCTGACCTGGTGCGCGACTTCGGGCCGCAGCGCGCCGCGCGCACGCTTGTGGAAGTCAGCGAGGTGCGGGAGTTGGGCGTAATCGGCGTCACCATCGGCGGGTCGGAACAGGAGTTCCCGCCGGAGCTGTTCGCGGCGGTCTACCAGGAGGCGCGGCGGCTGGGCTTGCACACCAGCGCCCATGCCGGCGAGGCTGCCGGCGCCGAAAGCGTCTGGGGGGCCATTCGCACGCTGCGGGTGGAGCGCATCGGCCACGGCACTCGCGCCTGGGAGGACGAATCCCTGCTCGACTACCTGGCAGAGCACCGCATTCCGCTGGAGGTGTGCCCCGTTTCCAACGTGCGGACCGGCGTGGTGCGCTCCCTCGACGAACATCCCGTGCGCCGCTACTTCCAGCGCGGGATCGTCGTCACCATCAACACCGACGACCCCAAGATGTTCGGCAACTCCCTGGCCGGGGAGTTCCAGCTCCTCGAAGAACGCCTGGGCTTCTCCCGCGACGACATCCGCACGCTGATTCTGCAAGGCATCCGGGCCTCCTGGCTGCCGGCGGACCGCAAGCAGAAGCTGATCGAAGCGTTCCGCAGCCATCCGGCCTGGCCGGCTTAGCTATCCGGCGAAGCCGCGCTGCAAACTGAGAAGGGATCAACGGCTTCACACGGATAGAAAGAAACACGGATAAGAACAGATAAAGTTAGATTCTATCCGTGTTTCTTTCGATCCGTGTGAAGAACCTTTGATCGCCGAAGGTCTCCTGACCGAGGCGAACCGGGCTCGGTCAGGAGACCTTCGCCCATCATAGGGATGGTAAGGCAGCGACACCCCCACAAGTCCTATTGCATGGAACCAAACTTGGACCTGTTTTTGACTTGCGTGCGCGCAGCTTTGTGGTATACTTAAAGCAAAACTAACGGGCGTTAGTTTTGTAGTCGAATCGAACAGCCTTCGTGTCGGCCGGCCCGGTCGCTGTGGACTGGACTCTGTCCGGCGCGATCTGTTCGATGGGACCCTGGTAAGTGTGGCCGGAAATCATGTTTTCCCAGGACCGAAAGGAGTTGTACCAATGGCGGACACAGTTTCTGAACTAGCCTTCTCCCCACCAATGCCCGACGCTGTCTCGTTGAACGGCACGGTCGTTCTGGATGGCGCGGGCTTAACCATCAACGAGATTGTACGCGTGGCGCGCCACCGCGCCTCCGTACGCATAGCCAGCGACGGTACAATCGAAGAGCGAATCCAGGCCTCGCGAGACTACGTGATGAACGCGGTCGGCGCCGGCCAGGCCATCTACGGCGTCACAACCGGCTTCGGCGGCATGGCCAGCAAGGTGATCACCGTCGAGAACGCGGCGGCGCTGCAGAACAACCTGATCTGGTTCATGAAGAGCGGCGCCGGCCGGCGCATCCCCACCGCCGACGTGCGCGCCGCCATGCTCCTGCGCATCAACTCCCACCTGCGGGGTGTTTCCGGCCTGCGGCTGGAGCTGATTCAGCGGATGGAGACCTTCCTGAACGCCGGCGTCACGCCCCACGTACACGAATACGGCTCCATCGGCGCCAGCGGCGACCTGGTGCCCCTGGTCAGCATCACCGGCGCGCTGATCGGCCTGGACTCCTGCTTCACGGTCGATTACAACGGCCAGGAGCTGGATGCGCTGACGGCTCTGGAGCGACTGGGGCTACCCCCCATGCGTCTGGATCCCAAGGAAGGACTTGCCATGGTGAACGGCACATCGGTGATGACCGGCATTGCGGCCAACAACGTGTATGATGCCCGCGTTCTCCTGGCGCTGTCCATGGGCGCCCATGCGCTGGCCATTCAGGCGCTGCGCGGGACCAACCAGTCCTTCCATCCCTTCATCCACGACAACAAGCCGCACCCCGGTCAGCGTTGGGCTGCCGCTCGCATGTTGGACCTGCTGGCCGGCTCGGAGCTGATACGCGACGAGCTGGATGGCCGGCACGACCACCGCAACGCTGACCTGATTCAGGATCGCTACTCCCTGCGCTGTCTGCCCCAGTACGCCGGCCCCATCGTTGACGGACTGGCTCAGATCGCGCGGCAGGTCGAAGTCGAAGCCAACTCGGCCACGGACAACCCGCTGATCGACCCCGACCTGCAAGTGAGCTATCACGGCGGCAACTTCCTGGGCCAGTACATCGGCGTGGCGATGGATCAACTGCGCTACTACATCGGCCTGCTGGCCAAGCATCTGGACGCCCAGATCGCGCTGCTGGTGGCGCCGGAGTTCAGCAACGGGCTGCCGCCGTCCCTGATCGGCAACCCTGACCGCGAGGTGAACATGGGGTTCAAGGGGCTGCAGATAACCGGCAACTCCATCATGCCCTTGCTGACCTTCTTCGGCAACTCGCTGGTCGATC
>JBHHTZ010000597.1:0-2954 GCA_046753605.1 Anaerolineae bacterium | reverse complement strand
GCGTTTCGACCACGTAGTCTTCGTACAGCTCGCCCAGGTGGTAGCGCACCGTGTAGTCGGGGTCCTTGAGGACGTGGCCCGTGAGCAGGATGACAACGTCCTCATCCGGGTTGACGGGTTCGTCGGTCCCCTCGGCCAGGAGCTTCTTCAGGCCGGCCACGGTGGTGGCGCTGGCCGGCTCACAGCCGATGCCATCGCGCCCGATCATCGCCTTGGCGTCGGCGATCTCCTGCTCAGACACCTTAGCGACCCATCCATCGGTCCAGTCCATGGCGCGCATGGCCTTTTTCCAGGAGACGGGCCGGCCAATCTTGATCGCGGTCGCCAGCGTCCTGGCATGGACCGTCACCAGCTTGTCGGGGTGATCGCTGGTCACGGTCTTGTACAACGGGGCCGCCCCTTCGGCCTGGATGATGGTCAGGTGAGGCATCCGATCGATGAAACCCAGCTCATACAGCTCCTGAAAGCCCTTGCCCAGCGAGGAGCTATTGCCCAGGTTGCCGCCGGGCACCACGAGGCGATCCGGCACCCGCCAGTTGCGTTGATCCAGCAGCTCGATGGCAATGGTCTTCTGGCCCTCCAGCCGGAATGGGTTGATGGAGTTCAAGATGTAGACACCGATCTCTGGAGCGACTTCGGTGACAAGGCGCAGCGCGGTGTCGAAATCACCCTGCACCTGGAGGGTCAAGGCCCCGTAGTCCAGGGCCTGGCTCAGCTTGCCGAAGGCCACCTGCCCTTCGGGGATCAGGACAACGCCCAGAAGGCCGGCCCGCGCCGCATAGGCCGCCATCGATGCCGACGTGTTGCCCGTCGATGCGCACACGACCGCCTGTGCGCCGAGAGCCACCGCCTGCGTGACCCCAGTGGTCATGCCGTTGTCTTTGAAGGAGCCGGTCGGGTTGTATCCCTGGTGCTTCACCTGCAGGCGATTGAGGCCCACGTAGCCGGCGCATCGCGGCGCAGCCAGCAGCGGCGTATTGCCTTCGGGATACGTGACGATCTGTGACTTGTCGTCGTAGAACGGGATCAGCTCGCGGTAACGCCACACGCCACTCACATCAATCGGCGCGCGCGATGTGCGGCGCTGCCGCCATGTCTGTTTGACCTGCTCCACATCCAGGTGGGGGAAGTCGTAGACGACATCCAGGAGATCGCCGCATTCCCGACAGCGGTACAGCGGCTCGCTGGTCTCGAAGGTTGTCTGGCAACGAATGCATTGGAGCTTTGCACGATTCACGATTCACCTCTGTTTCAGTGGTTAGTGGTCAGTGGTTAGTGGTCAGAATCCGGCCACCGCTGCGTTGGGCGAAGGTCTCCTGACCGAGCCCGTTTCGCCCCTTCGGCAGGCTCAGGACATCGCTCGGTCAGGAGACCTTCGGCGATCAAAGATCAAACCACTGATCACTGATCACTGGTTACTGCTCACTGTTTACTGATACCCGTCCAGATGACAGACGTCGTTCATCCTCAGCACGCGCGGGTAGTTGTACTTGACGCCGAGAATGCTGATGGAGCAGTAGTCGATCCACAGGCGGTTGATGGCCGGAAACAGCGCCGGCGGGTCGGGCAGCCCGATGCTGGCATGGGCCAGGATGAGCTGGACGTTGATCTGGTGGGTCACGATGAGCGGCACCTGGTCCTCTCCATGTGGGATGTCGTCAAACGCCTGGAGAGTGCGCTGGATGACGGCGTTGAGGGATTCGCCGGCCGGCAGGCTGAAGTCGTAGTCGGCGCGCAGCCGTTCCCAGTCCTCCGACGAGACCTGGCCCCGCAGCGACGGCTCCCCCCACAGATTCTCCGAGATTTCCCACTCCCGCAGTCGGGGGTCCGGTTGCACAGGCACGCCGAGCCGATCGGCCACAATGTTGGCGGTTTCCGCACATCTCTGGGTCGGGCTGGCGAAGATGGTTGTGATGCCCGCCTCGCTCAGTGCGCCGGCCAGCAGTTGGGCATGGGCCCGGCCGGCCTCGGAGAGGCCCACAGGCGCGTTCCCCTGATACCGATGCTCCTTGTTCCAGATTGATTCGCCGTGTCGCGTTAGATAGATCATGCAGAACACTCCATGATACTCACATTACCTCTTTCAGAACGTCAAACATTCGACCAATGTGTTCGATGGCGGCCGCGCCCATCTTCAGCAGTTGCCGATTGCCCTCCGGCAGGTCATCTCGCGGTTTCACGACCAACACCGGCCGGCCAGCTTCCTGGGCACGCAGTGCCATCTCCATCCCGCGATCTTCCGGCTGGGCCTCCACGATGATGACGGCCTGCGCCAGGCCGGCGATGATGTCGTCGCGCGTGCCGGCCCGCGCCCGGCTGGGGTAGTCCGATGGCCGCAGCGCCCCCGACAGGATCGCGCCGCGCTCCACGACGCGGTCGGCCAGCTTCTGCTGCTCCGGCGGGATCATCTCGATGCCGCCGGCCAGCACCGCCAGGGCGCGCCCACCCCCATCCCGCGCCCCTTTCAGCCCCCGCACGTCGATGTCGTCACCCAGGCCGGCCACGACGGTGTAACCCTGCTCCGCCAGGCGCATACCGATCAGGCCGGCGTTGCTGAGGCCACGCGGCGTGGCCCGCCAGGAGCCGGCCACAGCCACGGCCCGACTGTCCTCTGGCTCCAGCCGGCCGCGCATCCAAAGGAACAGCGGCGGCTCGTCACCCAACGTCAGATTCTCTGGGTAGATCGCGTCGTCGCGGGCCACGAAGCGCACGCCGGCTGTGTCCTCGTAGTCCATCAGTTGCTCTTCCAGCGACCAGAGCAGATCGCCGTTCACGCCGGCAATGGCCTGCGCCAGCTCCGGCTCCACCCCCTCCTCCGCCAACGCCGCCGGTCTCGCCTGGAACACGCCGGCTGGACTCCCAAACGCCTCCACCAGCCAGCGAACCTGCTCGAGGCCAAGGCCGTCGATTTGTAGTAACGCCAGGAGTTCTATTCGGTCACTCATACAGCAATT
>JBHHTZ010000596.1:0-2962 GCA_046753605.1 Anaerolineae bacterium | reverse complement strand
CTCCATTCGTTGTAGTGTTTCAGCGGAATCAACACCGTCCAACTCATCACCCTCCCAACGCCACATTCAGTTCGTCCAGCAGCGCCGGCCACTCCGCGCCCAGCACCCGCTTCGCCGCAAGCCGGCCACCTTTGCCGTAGAACTCGCCGACGTCCAGATCCTCGGCCGCGATGCTCAGGTTGACGCCGATGTGCTCGGCGATGCGGTCCAGCCACCAGCGCTGCTCCGGCGTGAACGAGCGGCCGCCGGCCTGCTGGGTCTTCAGCCACGTCTCGTAGCGCCGGCTCACCAGCTCCGGGTACGGCACCAACTCGGCGTCGATCTGCACAGCGTGGCGCACCAGGGAGACCAGGTCGGTCAGCACGCGTCTGGCCCCTACGCCGCGCACGCGGTCCTGCTCCAGTTGGGCGTAGGCCCGCCACAGTGCCTCCGCCGTCCAGCGGAACGGCGACTGCTCCAGCCGGCCGGCCAGCTCCTTGATGTGCTGGAAATTCAGCCGCTGCCGGCTGTAGGGCCGGCTGTAGATGATCTGCAAGGCGGTGATTTCGTCGCGGTTCTCCTCGATGAACTGCTGGAAGGACGCCACCATCGTCCGCGCCCGCTCGGTCGCGGTTTCGCTGAATCGGGCCTCCCGCAGCCGGTCCACGCTCACCGTGTCGATGATCTGTTCGCTGCGCTGGTGAACCTCGATCAGCGTGTGGCGCAGTTGCGGGTTGGTGAAGAACGGGTCTACCGCCTGGTCCACCAACCGTTCAACCGCCTGCTGGACCTGCTGGGGCGCCGGCGTTTCGCTGCCGGTCTCAGCGCGTGCGGCTTCGAGATGCTTGTCGGGGTCCACAGCGTCCAGCAGCGCGTTGGCCAGGTCCCGCAGCGTGCGCCCGCCACTGACCGCGTTGATCGAGTACTGGTCCTGCTCGGTCAGCTTGCGCTCCAGGCGGGCCAGCCGGCCGGCCAGCGTGGTGAGGGTATCCTCATCCCGCGCCCCCAGCGCCACGTCGTTCAGCAGCTTCTTGAAGGACACCGACCGTTTCCGCTCCAGCGACTGCGTGTCGGCCTTGGGGTGCTCGACCACGCCCACGGCGTCTATGATCACAAAATGATCCTTAACCGTGGCGTCGGGCGTGACGGCCTGCAGGTCCGTCGAGCTGATGACCCGCGTACCACGCCCCAGCATCTGCTCGAACAACACGCGCGATTTGACCGGCCGCATGAAGAGCAGCACCTCCAGCGGCTTGATGTCGGTGCCGGTGGAGATCATGTCCACGCTGACGGCGATGCGCGGGTTGAAGCTGTTGCGGAAGGAAGCAATCAGATCCTCGGTCTTCACGCCGGTCACGCGGTAGGTGATCTTCAGGCAGAACTCGTTGCCCCGACCAAACTCCTCGCGCACGATGCGCACGATGTCCTCGGCGTGGCTGTCGTCTTTGGCAAAGATCAGCGTTTTCGGCACTTCGGCGCGGCCAGGGAAGATTTCGGTGAACAGCTTATCGCGAAAAGCCCGAACCACCGTGCGAATCTGGCTTTCGGACACCACCTGGCGATCCAGCTCGCTCGCCTGGTACTCCAGGTCCTCGTCCAGTTGCTCCCAGCGCACGTCGCGGGTGAGCCGATCGCGCCGGTCCACGTAGTAGCCGGCCTCCACCCGCGAGCCGCGCTCGGTGATGGCAGTGCGAATGCGATACACTTCGCCGTCCACGTTCACCCCGTCGGCCACGGCGCGCTGGCGGGGGTACTCCATCACCAGGTTCTGGTGGAAGAAGCCGAAGGTCTGCTTGGACGGCGTGGCCGTCAGCCCGATCAGGTAGGCATCGAAGTACTCCAGCACCTGCCGCCACAGGTGGTAGATGGAGCGGTGGCACTCGTCGGTGACGAGGAAATCGAAGTACTCGATGGGCAGGTGGGGGCTGTAGACCACCTGCTTCTGCAATTGGCCGGCCAACTCGTCCTCCATCTCCCACAGCGACCGCTCCTCCTGCTCCGCGTCGAACGCCGGCTCATCGGCGAGGATGGAGTACAACCGCTGGATGGTGGTGATGCACACCCGGCTCACGGGATCGAGGACGTTGGAACTCAGGCGCTGCACGTTGTACAGTTCCGTGAACTTGCGCCCGTCGTCGGGCGTGACGTACTGCTGAAATTCCTTGAGGGTCTGCCGGCCCAGGTTGTTGCGGTCCACCAGAAACAGCACCCGCCGCGCCCTGGCGAACTTGATCAGCCGATAGACGAAACTGACAGCGGTGAAGGTCTTGCCGCTGCCCGTCGCCATCTGGATGAGGGCGCGCGGCCGGTCCTCGGCGAAAGACCGTTCGAGGTTCCGAATCGCCTCCACCTGCGCGTCCCACAGGCCGGCGGTGACAAGCGGAGGCATCGTTCGCAGTCGAGCGCGGAGCGTCGCCGATTCGCCGGCCCATTCGGCGAGGGTGGCCGGCTGGTGGAAGGCGAAGGCTCGCCGGCTGCGGGGTTCGGGGTCGAGGCCGTTGGTGAAGAAGGTCTCGACGCCGGTGCTTTCGTAGAGGAAGGGCAGCGGCTTGTGCCAGGCCGGCGGGATGTCGGGCAGGCCGGCGCTGTACTTTTCGGACTGAAGCTCGACGCCGCTCAGGGGTGTGCCGGCGGGTTTGGCCTCGACAGCACCGATGGCCTTGCGGTCCACGAACAGCAGGTAGTCGGCGAAGCCGGTCCGGAGGGGGAATTCGCGCACGGCTACCCCGCGCGCGGCGCTGAGGTTGAGGCCGGCGTAGTCCTGGATGTGCCAGCCGGCGGTGTTGAGCCGTTGGTCGATTGTTTTTCGAGCGCGTTGTTCGGGTGTGGTCATGGAGTAAGGCCCCCAGTTCCAAGATGCGGCAATTATAGTCTGGCGGGGAGCAGGTTGTAAAGCCGGGGTTAGTGGTTGTGTGGGGGGCCGGCCGCGGGGGCATGGAGGGAACACCGCGGATCGCTCGGATGAGCGGATCATCAGTCCGTC
>JBHHTZ010000595.1:0-2969 GCA_046753605.1 Anaerolineae bacterium | reverse complement strand
CTGGTCACGTGAGAGACCTCCCGCGCTTTACGTGGGATGGCGTTCAGTGCCCTCTCCGCCCCCAGATGGCAATCCACGCATGGCACGCGGGCGTGAGGCGACTGCTGATAGGCGGCGTATTCCGGTGGCATAGTGTGGCAGGTCGTACCACAAAAGGCTGTGCTGTTCGTGTATTCCCAAGTGGTGACCCCAACCACAAACACCAGCAAAGCCAGCATGATCATCAGTCCAACCGCGATGATGCTGAACCGTCTGTACTGTTTCACAAGCTGCCACCAATCACGTACGGCTTGCATAGCTCCTCACCTTTCTAGTTATCCGGTGCACCTGCAAGGATCCATTCCCGCAAGTCGGCCTTCGTGCTGGCCGGCAGGTCCGCAAAATGCCCCGCCTCCAGCACCTGAACGATCAGGCTCTGCTCTGGCTGGCCCGGAACGACGGCCGGCCCGGCATTCCCGCCGGCCATGATCCAGATGTAGCTGGACAGGTTAAGCCCACCGGCAACACCATGGCACACCACGCAGTTCGCCTTCAGTGCCGGCTCAATGTCTGTGCTGAAGCTCAGGGCCTCTGCACCCGTCAGGGCGGATTGCGCCGCTTCCGGCCCTACAACATGGCAGCCCAGACAGAGTTCATTGCCATAGCTGGCATGGTCCTCCGGGAAGGGGCGAATCGTGCCGGCGGCATGGCAGCGCCGGCAGTGCTCGTGTTCACTCAGCATATGCGGAACAGGCGGCGCAGCAATCTGCTGTGGAGATGGTGTCACTTCCGGTAAGGCGTGCTGGAATACAACCTGCGTGGGCTCTGGCGGGATGGTGGTGATGGCCGTGACCTCCAATGTGACGAACCAGTATACCCCTAGCAGAACGACCAGCGACGTCAGGCCCGCAACAGGTACATAGACTCGCCGGCGGCGCTGCGCCAGCGAGGCGGGCGCCGGCTGCTCCAGGCCGCCCTCGATCCGCGCTAACTCCAGCGGATGGTCCTCCAGCATCTCTTCGCGCGTCTGCCGGCCAGTGAAGATGCTCTTGTTGAAATGCTTGATGTGCACGTTATACACGTGCCACGTGATGATCGCCAGCACAGCCAGCAGTGCTTCGCCGCCGTGTGCCGCCTTGGCCGCCGGAATGATCTCGCCCGGCAGCCAGCGCGTGGTCGCGATAGGGTTCCACAGCATGAACCCGGTCAGAATCATGATCAGCGTTCCCCAGACAACCGCCCAGTACTCCAGCTTTTCGTCGAAGCTGTAGCGGTCGAACAGGGGACGTGCGCGCCGCAACCCCAGGTTGTGGCCGACGGCGGCAAAGAAGTCCTGGATGTCCTTCCACGCCGGCAGCATGGTTACCATACGCGCACCCTGCACATAGACCCGGTAGCCCAGCGCCACCGCGTGGAAAGCCGACTCCAGAATCAGCATGACCGCTGCGGTGTGATGGAGCCACCGAACGGTCTCCACGCCGCCCATCCAGGCGATGAGTGTTTCGGCCCACGGGCTGCCGGCGTACCTCTGTGGAAGTCCGGTGAGGCCCAGGAGCGTGAAAGAGATGATCAGCAATGCGTGCTCCACGCGCTGGCCAACGCTGAAGCGGGTATAGGCACTCTGCCGTTTCACTGCTCACCCCCTCTCCGCCAGCGGTCCCAGGTGCGCCGGCCGGCATCCAGGGCAATGAACGCCACAAAAAAGCCGATCATGCCAGGGATCAGAAGTCGATAGAACCACTGCACAGCCCACACCAGCGTGTACTCCTCGCGACTGGCCCGATAGTGCTGCGTCCAGGAAGCAGGGAAGTTTGTCGTGGCATCCGGGTGGCACTTGCGGCAGGTCTTGACCAGATTCTCCTTGACAACCTGCGCTTCCGGGTCGTTCACCGGGCGGATGTCGTGAACCCCGTGGCAGTCGAAGCACACGGCCTTGTTGCTGGGCTGGTTCGGCGAGATGCGCTCCACCAGCTCGACGGTGGTGCCGTGGAAGTCGGCCAGGTAGGTGTCAAAGACGTCCGTAGAAATGCCGTATTTGTCCATCCGTTCGGGGTCGCCGTGGCAACCACCACAGATTTCCGGCGACTTCAACCTCGCCTGGACGGTTGTGGGGTCGGCGATGTTGTGGACGCCGTGGCAGTCGATACATGTCGGCACATCGGGATTACTTTCCCCGATCAGAGCAGACCCGTGTACGCTCTTGCGATAGGTGTCGAAAATCGCTGCATGACACTCGGCGCAGGCAAAGCTGATGCGCTGCCGGGGCACGTCTGGATTCTGGACGTTGTGGGAGCCGTGGCAGTCCACACACACGGCCGCCTCTCGGTTGCCCTGGGCCAGTGCGCGGGCGTGCATGCTGTCCAGGGCCAGCTCATACTCTCGGGGGTGGCAACGGCTGCAAGAGGGATAACGATCCATCTGAAAATCGCGGCGGTCCGTCGCCACCAGCGGAGGATGTGGGAACCCGGTGATGTTGGTGTGGCAATCGACGCATTTCACCTGTGCCAGTCCGTGCATCGACGTGTTGAACGTGCTCTCATCGACGTGGAGTGACAACACATCGCCGTTGGCGAAGTGGGTCTTCAGGTTAGGGTTGGCGTGACAGCGCAGACAGAAGGCGTTGTCGGGCTGCGCTTGAGTAGGTGACGCGGCTGCGGCGGTATTCGCCGGCCACATTAGCACGAGGCCAATCAGTAGAACAATCGTAGTAACGACTTTAGTCGTTAGCGAACCACTGAAGTGGTTACTACGGCACATTGTAGTAACGACTTTAGTCGTTTCTGAACCACTGAAGTGGTTACTACGGGTATTGTGAACCACTGAAGTGGTTACTACGGGTGTTACTACGGCGGTTGCAACTTCACTCATCCCAGGCCCCCCAACTTTTGCCGAATTCGTCGATGGGGTAGGTCACCCACTGGTCACGCAGCCACTGTCGCCCGTGGGTATCGAAATAGATGTGTACACTGGACCACGGCCAGTCGTAGGGG
>JBHHTZ010000594.1:0-2979 GCA_046753605.1 Anaerolineae bacterium | reverse complement strand
GTTCCCGGCGTGGGGGGGGGGCGCTCCCCCCCCCCGGCGCCGCTCCGCTCGGAATGACATGGGCGCGCAGGCCGGCGGGCGGCGGTGGTCCCATGGATTCTTGAAACCTCATCATGTCCGACCAGTCCGCTAGCGCGAGTGGTTGCGGCGGCGAGTGTCGGGTTTCCGACAGACAGGCCGGCCATCCTCTGCTATACTGCTAATATCTTGACCTCAACAGACATCACTTCGCCTGGAGGGCTGTTCTGTGACCGATCTGTGGAAACTGCCAGGAATCCATCTGTTTGCTGACCTGGAACCTGGCGAGCGGGAAAAGGTGCTTCGCATTGTCACGACCGAGCATTTCGAGCCGGGTGAGTTTCTCTTCACTCCGAACGATTCCGGCGACCGGCTTTATCTGCTTCAGCATGGCAGGGTCAAGACATTCGTACTGTCGGAGCACGGGCAGGAGAAGATTATGCACATCTTCCACCCCGGCGATGCCTTCGGCAGTCTGCTACACGGTGCGTCCGACAGGGACATTCCCTGGGCACAGGCCATCGACGACGTAACCGTCAGTTCCATGGACGAGGCAGCTTTCAAGCGCTTCATGCAGGCATATCCCGATCTTTGCATGAACCTGTTTCGTTACATGACTGCTCACCACGTGGCCGACATGCGCCGCATGGAAAGCCTGATTCACACCAGAGCCAGCCACCGGCTGGTGCTGACTTTGCTCGATCTGGGGGACCGGCTCGGCTGCAGCGAGGCAGAGGAGTTTGAACTCGACCCATGTTTTACGCACGAGGATCTGGCGAACATGATCGGCGTGGTGCGCAGCACCGTCTCAGAACTGATCGGCGAACTGCGCCACAGCGGCGTGCTGAGCGGGCGAGGCCGGCGACTGATCGTTCATCGCCAGGCAGCCGAGCGCTTCTTGCTGGCAGGCGAAGCCCTATCGTTTGATGAGCGTTTATAATCTTAAGAGTTTCCCAACTATATCTTATGATAAAAGTAGGCCGAGCTGTGCTATACTGTGGTTGTTGAGGGAGGAACCTTGCGAAGGCTTCGTCGTGAGCCCTGGGCCGGACCAGGCCTCAGCCGAACGGTTCAGCGAGAACGTTGAAGTCAGAGTAGCATGGTTCCACTGAGAACGCTTCAAGTGCGAGGGACACACCCAACCTTCGCAAGGTTTGTTCGCAAGGTTTTGAGGCAGCCAGCTATGTCACCACACATTCTGATCGTTGACGACGAACCCAGCATAGCCTTTTTCGTGCGTCAGGCGCTGCTATTGATGCAGCCCGACTACGTTGTATCGACGGCATGCACAGGCGCAGAGGCGCTGCGGCTCACTCAGGATGAATCACCGGATGTGGTAATCACCGACTACCGCCTGAAAGACATGGATGGTCTGCTGCTCGCGGCGGCCGTGAAGCGGCTGGGACGCGAGATTCCGGTGATCATGATCACCGCCGGCCCGGCGCCGGCGTCCGACCGCACAACCACATCCGACATACTGCACTGCATTCAAAAGCCCTTTTCTACCGCTCATTTGATTGGGGTGATTGGGGAGGCGTTGGCAAACGGGGGCGCCACATCGGTCCCTGGGGACGGCCGGCCTTGGGGCAGGGACCGCCGTCCCCAGGGACCATACATGCCCAGTGATGGGCGAAGGTCTCTGACCGAGGCCCTTGCGCCCCTTCGACAGGCCCCTCGACAAGCTCGGGGGGGACCTCAGGACGTCGCTCGGTCGGAGATCCTTGGACAGGCTAAGGCAGGCTCCTCGGAGACCGCAGGCACATTTAGTTTGTATGATGACGAGGCTTCAATGTTACGCACAAACGGCAGTCTGGCGCTGAGCCAGCTTCTACCAGGCATGGTTGAACGGCGCTACCCGAAAGGGCAGATTCTGTACATGCCCGGCGACCCCAGCGATACCATCTTTCTGCTGAAGGCCGGCCGTGTCGAACAATACCATCTGTCACTCGAGGGACGCAAGCTGGTGACAGTGCTACTCAAGCCCGGCGACATCTTCGGGGCTACGGCCGTGGCCAACGGACATGGCCGGCACGTCTTCGCTGAAGCCCTCGACGACTGCGTAGTTCAGGTGCTGGACCGGCGTCAGCTCAGGGACCTGCTGCTTCGGGACCCCCAGGCTGTCCTTATGCTGATTGGCAAGCTAGTTTGCCGGCTGAATCGTGCTGAGAAGAAGCTCGTGGAGCTGGTTTTCGACTCTATCCCCATCCGCCTGGCCCGCTGCCTGCTGGAGACAGCGGAGAACGGCGTCGTCGATGGCTTCAGTCACCAGGACATCAGCGAGATGCTGGGCGCGTATCGCGAAACCATTACCGTGATACTGAACGAGTTCAAGGAGCAGGGGCTCATCGATATCGAGCGCCGGCGCATCGTGATTCGGGACATGGCCGGCCTTGGCCGTGTGGCCGCCGGCGATGAAAACGACCCACCTACCATGCACACCCCTGATGTAACCATGCCCATCGTCGGGCATCAGCCTATGGCAGCCTGAGATCAACCGCGCAGGAGGTGAGCGATGATAGCTGTGATACCTGGTACCCAACCTACTTATAAGCGCAACAACCGAGAGTGGCTGACGGCGCTGCGGACTCACGGGCCGGCCCGCGAGCGAGCCCAGGCGGACCTTCGGGACTACCTGACCCGGGCGGTGCTGGTCTATCTGTCCCGACATCGCGGCGAAGTGCAAGACCTGGATCGCGGCGACCTGATGCAGCTCGCCCACGATTGCACGACGGCGGTACTCCACACCATCGACGAGATGCTCCCTACTTTTCGCGACGACAGTCGCTTCACCACGTGGGCCTACGTTCATGCTGTCAAGCATGCAGCCAGCACGGTACGTTATCGATCCCGCCCCTCCAATTCCCAGACAGATCGTTGAGACCCTAAAGGTTTCGGAAACCTTTAGGGTCTGTCGCGAATTTACCTTCTCCCGCGTAAGCCGGCGTCGTTCGCCGGTGTCTC
>JBHHTZ010000593.1:0-2980 GCA_046753605.1 Anaerolineae bacterium | reverse complement strand
CATCGGCGGGCGGGCCTGTCGGACTCAGTACCCTGATTATTTTCTCAAACTTCATAAACGCACTGATTTCGCGCTCAATCAACCCGTTTTATTATGTCATTCCGAACGGGCGAGGCGCAACACAGAACTTGACATAGATTGGCCAACAGTATCATGAATTGCCCGCTCGCCGCGCCGCGAAGGCTGCTCCGAAAATAGTTAGCTGGATGGCTTGTTGGCTTGCAGAGGACTCAGCCACCTGTGCCGGTGCAGCCATCCAGCCATCTAGCCATCCAGCCATCTAACCCTATCCCGTCGACCGTTGACAGCCATCCGGTCTGGTGTTATACTTTCATTCATGGCCAGACCAACGCCCCTCTACCGCCAGTATCTGCAAATCAAGCAACAGTATCCCGACGCGATTCTGTTCTTCCGCCTGGGTGATTTCTATGAAACGTTCGACGAGGATGCCAGGATCGCGGCTCGGGAGCTGGACCTGGTGCTGACCGGCCGGCAACTCAGCGCCGGCGGCAGCGAGCGCAACCCTATGGCCGGCGTCCCTCACCACGCCGTCGAGGGCTACATTGCCAGGTTGATCGAAAAAGGGTACCGCGTGGCCATCTGCGAGCAGGTGGGAGAGCCGGTTGGCGGTCTGATGCCGCGCGAAGTGGTGCGGGTGGTGACGCCCGGCACGGTGGTAGAGCCGGGTCTGCTGGAGGACAAGCGAAACAATTACCTGGCGGCGGTTGTGCTGGACCGCGACCATGCCGGCATAGCCTATGTGGACATCACCACCGGCGAGTTTCGGGCCACCCAGCTCAGCGGGGAAGCGCCTGAGAAGCTGGCGCGCCAGGAGTTGGAACGCATCGGGCCGGCCGAGTGCCTGGTCCCAGAAACGGACGAGGGGCCGGCTATCACTCTTTCGCCAGACGACATCTCCACGAGCCGTCAAGTGTTCGTCACAGCATACGCTGAGTGGCACTTCGATCCGGAAACGGCCACAAGGGCGCTGCTGAACCACTTCGGCGTGGCCTCGCTGGCGGGTTATGGCTGCGCGGACAGGCCGTGGGCCGTGCGGGCCGCCGGCGCTATCATCCAATACCTGGCCGAAACCAAGATCAGCGGGTTGGCCCAGATCACGGGCCTCAGCACCTACACCCTGGGCAGCTTTATGACGCTGGACGCTGCCACGCGACGCAATCTGGAGCTGACGGAGTCCATCCGCGGGCGGTCGGAGCGCGGTTCGCTGCTGCACGTCCTCGACGCCACGCAAACGGCCATGGGGGGCCGGCTGCTCCGCTCCTGGCTGAACCAGCCGCTGCTATCTGTCGATGCGCTGAACCACCGGCTGGACGCTGTCGAGGTGTTTACACAGGACACGCCGGCGCGAACGGAGATCATCGGCCACCTCAAGAAGCTGGGCGACCTGGAGCGATTGACCAATCGAGTGTTGGGGGGCATCGCCGGCCCGCGCGATCTGGCCGGGCTCCGCTCCAGTTTGGAATGGGCGCCGGCCATCATCGCGGCTTTGAACGGACTCCCACGTCTTCCCGACGGTCTGGCCGACCTGCGATTGGACCCCTGTGAAGAGGTGAGCGATCTGGTGCGGCGAGCCATTATCGAGGACCCGCCGGCCAACCTGAGCAAGCCAGGAGTCATCGCGCCAGGTTATTCCCAGGAACTGGACAGCATCGCGGAGGCTGCCAGGGATGCGAAGGACTGGATCGCCGGCCTGGAGCGCCGCGAGCGCGAACGAACCGGCATTCGGTCGCTCAAGGTGGGCTTCAACAGGGTTTTCGGCTACTACATCGAAGTCACCAAGCCCAATCTGGGCGCCGTGCCCCAGGACTATCACCGCAAGCAAACGCTGGTCAATTCCGAGCGATTCATCACGCCGGAACTGAAGGAGTACGAAGCCCGGGTGCTAAACGCCGAGGAGCGCATCCTGGAGATCGAAGCGCGCCTGTTCCGCGAGGTATGTGAGCAGGTCCGGCGGTACAGCGAGCGACTGCTGGGCACGGCTCTGGCGCTGGCGCATCTGGACGTCTACGCGGCTCTGGCGGAGGTGGCGCTGCGGCGCAACTACGTGCGGCCAGCGCTCACAGAGGATGGCCGGCTGGACATCCGAGCCGGCCGGCACCCCGTGGTCGAGGCCCTGGCCGGCGGCCGGCGCGGCGCTTTGGCCGAGCCGTTTGTGCCCAACGACGCGCGCATGGAGCCAGGCGAAATCATCATCCTCACCGGCCCGAACATGTCCGGGAAGTCAACTTTCTTGCGTCAGGTGGCCGTCATCGTGCTCATGGCCCAGATCGGCTCCTTCGTGCCGGCCGACCAGGCCGCCATCGGCATCGTGGACCGGATTTTCACCCGGATCGGTGCTCAGGACGAGATCGCCGCCGGCCAGTCCACTTTCATGGTGGAGATGGTGGAAACAGCCAATATCCTCAACAACGCCACCAGCCGCAGCCTGGTCATCCTGGACGAAATCGGGCGCGGAACCAGCACCTACGACGGCATCTCCATCGCCTGGGCTGTGGTCGAGCACATCCACAATCATCCGCAGCTCCGGGCCAAGACGCTGTTCGCCACCCACTATCACGAGTTGACCGATCTGGCAGATCGTCTGCCGAGGGTGCGCAACTTCAACGTGGCGGTGGCGGAGGAAGGGGATGGCGTGGTGTTCCTGCACCGCATCGTGCCCGGCGGCGCTGATCGGAGCTACGGCATCCACGTGGCGGAGCTGGCCGGCCTGCCGCGCACCGTCGTTCGCCGCGCCCGCCACATTCTGACCGACCTGGAGGCCGAGGCGCGCGCCCCCGACGCGCTGGTTCGCAAGGTCGATCAGGACCAGAGCTTGCAGTTGCCCCTCTTCAGCCCGCAATCGCCGGACGATGGCCGGCTGGCCGAACTGGCCACAGCCCTGCGCGAGCTGGACGTCGCCGAGTTGACCCCGCTGGAAGCGATTAACAAGCTGTATGAGTTACAGCAAGAAGCAGTGGAG
>JBHHTZ010000592.1:0-2983 GCA_046753605.1 Anaerolineae bacterium | reverse complement strand
TCGCCGGCGGGCAACCAATTCGTAACCCGCGTCGCCCCTTCGGCAATCGCCCCCAGCATCAGCGCCCGATGCGAAATCGACTTATCCCCCGGCACTCGGACGGCTCCCCGCAGCCCGTCGGATGGCCGAACAACTAGCTTCATTCTGAACAACACTCCCGTCCAGGAATTAGTGATCAGTAATCAGTGATCAGTGATCAGTATTCTGATTACTGATCACTGGTCACTGGTTACTGATCACTGATCACTGATCACTGATTACTGGTCACAGAATGCCGATCCTGCCACGCCTGCTCCAGCGTCTCTCGCAACCCGTCCTCGTGTCCGTTCTCGACCAGCGCGATCAGCCGGTCCAGGTGCCGGCGGTAGCGGTGCAGCATCTCGCCGACGTGCTCCCGGTTAGTCACCAGGATGTCGTGCATCATAGTGACGTCGCTGGCGGCCAGCCGGCTGGTATCCCGAAAGCCCGATGCCGCCAGCGGCCAGGCCAGCGCATCCTCCTCGGCGACCTCGGCGGCGGCGGCGACCAGCATCACGGCAGTGAGATACGGCAGATGGCTGATGGCGGCCACCAGGCGGTCATGCCGGCGCGCGTCGATAACAACCGGCGTCGCGCCGATGCTCTCGACCAGGCGCTCGGCCAGGGCCAGGGCTGCCGGGCTGGTGCGCTCCAGTGGAGTCAGGGGGAAGATGGCGCCTTCGTACAGCGATGCCTCGGCAGCCCAGATGCCGGCCACCTCCTTGCCACACATGGGATGCCCGCCCACAGGCTCCACGCCGGCCGGCAAACACGCCATGGCCTGGACGATGTCGCTCTTGGTGCTACCCAGGTCCATCACCAGGCAGCCGGCCTTCAGATGTGGACCGATCTGTTGGAGGAGCTCAATGATGGCTCGCACGGGCGTGGCCAGGACGACGATGTCCGCGTCCGCGACACCTGCGCCGGCGTCTGTCGTACCTCCATCAATGGCCCCAAGCTCCACCGCGCGGTCGATGACCGTCTGGCGTCGGTTGACCCCCCACACCCGCCGGCCAATCCCGCGCTTTTTCAGCGTCAGCCCAAGGGAGCCTCCCATCAGCCCCAGGCCGATGATGGTGAAGCTGGCGTCCGCCAGGCACGTAAAGTTGTCTTCTTGATCGGCCATCATAGCGCGTGTACGAGCATTTCCTGGCGCACAGCCGGCTCGGCCACGGTCCGATCCACGGCCTCGGCGACGCGCCGGACGTGTCGCATAAGTTCAACGAAGTTGTCCGGCCGGAGAGACTGCTTGCCGTCGGAGAGGGCCTTGTCCGGCTGGGGATGTACTTCGATGATCAGTCCATCGGCGCCGGCTGCCACGCCAGCCCGCGCGGCCGCATCCACCAAGTTCCACTTGCCGACGGAATGGCTCGGATCGACAATCACCGGCAGATGGGAGAGCTGTTTGAGCACGGGTACAGCGCCGACATCCAGCGTGTTGCGCGTGTACTTGTTGTCGAAGGTGCGGATGCCACGCTCGCACAACATCACCTGGTAGTTGCCGTGGGAGAGAATGTATTCAGCCGCCATCAGCAGTTCATCAATTGTCGAGGAGAAGCCTCGCTTGAGCAGAACCGGGTAGCCCGACTCGCCGGCTGCGTGCAGGAGATTGTAGTTCTGCATATTGCGAGCGCCAATTTGCAGAATGTCGGCGTAGCGACATACCAGATCGACCTGCTCTGACGCCATGCACTCGGTGACGACCAGCAGACCGGTTTCGTCGCCGGCGGCCCGCAGCATCTTCAGCCCCTCTTCGCCCAGGCCCTGGAAGCTGTAGGGCGACGTGCGCGGTTTGAACGCTCCGCCGCGCAAGACTTTGGCGCCGGCATCTTTCACTGCGTGGGCCGTGGTCTGAAGTTGATCCCAGCTCTCGACGGAGCAGGGGCCAGCCATCACAACAACCTCTTGGGTCCCAATCTGCGTGCCGTTGATGGCGATGACGCTGCCATCCGGGTGAAAGTCGCGGCTGGCGAGCTTGAACGGCTTCAGAATCGGAACGACTGCCTCGACCCCAGGAAAGCGCTCGAGCGGTTGGACCGTCAGCGGTCGCTCATCGCCGATAATGCCGATGATGGTGCGTTCCACCCCTTTGGAGAGGTGTACCTGATAATCCAGGTCTTGCACCCGTTTGATCACGTCCCCGATCTCCTTGCTCGTTGCGCCCTGGCGCATGACGATAATCATCGCATGTTTTCCTTTCGTTCCTCCTCGATATCCGTTTGTTCCATTGCCGTTTGCAGAGGGACTATGAGACAACATGGCTAAAGTGTGATGGGTCTTCCCCCTGAGTGCGTGCTTCACGCGTAGTACCACGATGAATTGGCATGTAGCTGATCATTTCAGTTCTCCTTTCCTGCAATCTGGAGTTGGTGGGAACCTAATCTGCTGCGACTCTGAGTTCCCTTCCGTTTCCCTTCATGTCGATCTGGCCTGAGGCTCTCAGCCCCGTTGATGTACACGTGTTTGATCTCGCCTGGTCGTTTGATGGTGTTCCAGTGAATCAGGATGCGAAGACACTTGTGCAGGGCATCGGGGACAGCGATCTCATGCCCGCACATCAGGGCCTGGTCGTGCCAACCGATCTGCCGGGCGGCCACCGCCGGAAACTCTGCATTGAGATCGGGAGTGGTGGTGAAGATGGCGCTGGCAACGTCGTCGGGGTTGATGTCGTTGGCATCGATCATTTGCCGCAGCAACTCGCGCGTGCCGGCCAGAATAGCCTCGCGGGTGTTCTCCGCGACGACTGTGGCCCCTCGGACGCCCCGGCACATCATGGTCATTGAATCACCTCCAGACAACAAACAAAAAAGCGTGGGACCTTTCGGTTCCCACGCTTGCGATTCGGGTGTGTACGTCTGCTAGATGCTAAGCCTGTACCCTCCTCTCAGCGTGGGGAGAAATAAAAAAGTACGCCCAAAAATAGGCGTACTCGCAATAAAAGTAACCACCATCAACTGACATGGCG
>JBHHTZ010000591.1:0-2993 GCA_046753605.1 Anaerolineae bacterium | reverse complement strand
ATGTTGTATCCATCCACGTTCCACGCCGGCCTGCCGGGCTATCCTGTCGCCGTTCCGTACCCGTACGAGACTGTCTATCTCAGCACCCGCCGCGCTGTGGAGCGCCTGGAAGGGGCCGGCGTCGTGGTGCGGCCGTGGATTCAGGATTTCCCCGACTACGCCTTTGACAAACGGGTGTACACCCCTGAGGAGATTCGCGCTCAGATGCGGGCTGCCCTCGACGCCGGCGCCGGCGGCTGGATGTTGTGGGACCCCAGGGTGAGGTACACGCTTGCGGCGCTGATGCCGGCAATGCCCTGACGAACCGGTCTGCTCTGCTGGTACGTGCGTTTTCGCCGTCAGTTTACTGCCAGTTGCGGAATGACGAACCACATCAGGCTGATGAGGTCCAACGCGACCAGGCCGGCGATCAGCATGGCCAGCGCTGCCGGCTGGATGCGCCGAGGCACAAGCTCTCGGAATCCCAAGGCAGCGAAGAGGGCGGTGGGCGCCAACGCTGGGAAAAGATAGCGCCCCTGGTGCTGCACGAAGGTGAGGTTGTACCACACAAATGTGCCGGCGGTCACGAGGATGCTGAGGCTCAGCAGGCCCAGGGATGCCCACTGCTGGCGGTTGAGCCGGTGGGGGTTGCGCGTGCTGCGGACAAGGAAGAACAGGAAGCCAGCCACGCCCAACGCAGTCAGAATCAGCAGGCCTGTGTAGATGCGCTGGTCCATGAACACGCCCATCCAGCCGAAGACGCCCCAGAAGCTCTTGAACGTGAAGCCCCAGGCGCGGTCCCAGAAGGCTCCCCAGCCATAGCGCGCGATCCAATCCGAGGTTCGCGCCTGCCCCGTTACCACCATGTCATGGCGTTGCTGCCCGAAAACGTCCAGGCCACCGTAGACCACTGTATTTCGCACGAACCACCACGCCGACAGGGCAAGGGAAATGGAAAAAAGGAAAAATAGGGACACAGGACGGTCTCTCGATCTGCCACCTCCCTCGATCCACCAGCGCCCGACTTCGGCTGCTATCAGGATCGCGGCTGATGGGTAGACCGTGCCTTTGGTGAGCAATCCGAGGCCGTACAGGATGCCACCGCTGATCACGAATGTCCTGTTGTCCAAACGGCCATGCAGACGCAGCAGACTCACCAGCAGGATGCCGGCTACGATCAGTTCGGCCAACGTGTCGTTGTTGATGCCGGCGCTGATGGCGATGTGCATGGGGATAAAGGCCACCATTGCCGTCGTTGTCAAGGCCAGCCGGTCGTCGTTGTTGAAGATGACCTTGACCAGGCGAAACGTGATGTACAGCAGCACTGCGCCGGCTGCGACGGAGATCAGGCGCAGCGCGATGACCTGGGTGGCGGTGGGCAGGCCGGCGGTGGCCAGGAAGAGCGGCGTGGCCAGCAAATAGTACAGCGGCGGCTGCCAGGCCTCGTAGTCGATGTTGTCGATGGACATCGAGGGTGGGAAATGTCTCGCCTTGATCTCTTCCAGGTACTCGGCGGGATAGTCACCGGGTTCCAGGACAGGCAGCCGGCCCGTGTGGGCCAGGTCGGCGATGTAGTTGTAGTGCGCCGGCTCGTCGGGCACCTGCCAGGCCGGCGTGTAGACCGCGTACGCGATTCCCAGGGCAATGTAGATGGCGATGATGAGCGTCAGCAGCGGGTGAGCAGTGCGCCTCATGGGTGGGATGTCTCACAATGCCTCAAACCGCTCGCGGATGATCTCCTCCAGCGTTGGCCGGCCTATCACCTGCAACTCGTAGCGCACGCGATGGGCCGGCTTGTCGAGCTGGATGAGCCGGCCCAGGTCGATGGGGGTGGCGATGAGCACCTGGTCGGCCGGCGTGGCATGGATCGTCTCCTCTAATTCGCGAATCTGCTGATCGCTGTAGCCCATGGCCGGCAGCACCGGCCCCGTTTCTGGATATTCTTCGTACGTCTCCTCAATGGAGCCGACGGCGTACGGTCGTGGATCGATGATTTCGGCAGCGCCGTACCGCCGCGCGGCCACCACGCCGGCGCCGTACTTCATCCCGCCGTGGGTCAGCGTGGGACCATCTTCAACAACCAGGACGCGGGCTCCCCGAATCGGCGCTGGGTCATCAACTGAGATGGGGGAGACGGCCTCGACGACGATGGCGCTGGGGCTTACCTGGCGAATGTTCTGGCGGACGGTGTTGATGCCGTCGGGCGGGGCGGTATCCATCTTGTTGATCACTACCACGTCGGCCAGGCGCAGGGTGGTCTCGCCGGGGTAGTACAGCACCTCGTGGCCGGCGCGGTGCGGATCGACCAGGGTGATGAGCAGATCGGGTTGGAAGAAGGGGAAGTCGTTGTTTCCACCGTCCCACAAGATGACATCGGCCTCGGTCTCGGCCTGCCGCAAGATTCTTTCGTAATCGACGCCGGCATAGACCACCGTGCCATGGGCCAGGTGAGGTTCGTACTCCTCTCGTTCCTCAATGGTGATGTCGTAGCGCGCCAGGTCGTCGTAGGTCTCGAAGCGCTGCACCGCCATGGCTGACAGGTCGCCGTAGGGCATGGGGTGTCGGACCACGACCACGCGGTGGCCAAGGTCGCGCAGGATGCCGGCCACGTGCCGGCTGGTCTGGCTCTTGCCGGCGCCGGTGCGGACGGCACACACGGCTACCACGTGCCGGCGGCTCTTCAGCATGGTGTGGTGTGGGCCGAGCAGCCGGAAGTCAGCGCCGGCCGCCAACACGCGGCTGGCCTCGTGCATCACGTACAGGTGCGACACGTCGCTGTAGGAGAAGACGACCTGGTCGATGCGTTCCCGCTGAATCAGGCCCGTCAGTTCAGATTCCGGGAGAATTGGGATACCGTCTGGGTAGAGGTCGCCGGCCAGATCGGGGGGATATTGCCGGCCGGCGATGTTCGGTATCTGAGTTGCCGTAAACGCGACGACCTCGTAATTCGGGTTGTCGCGAAAGTAAACGTTGAAGTTGTGGAAATCGCGCCCCGCTGCGCCCATGATGACAAC
>JBHHTZ010000590.1:0-3003 GCA_046753605.1 Anaerolineae bacterium | reverse complement strand
GGGATGGTCTGGATGGCGCTGAGGAGAGCGCCCAGGCCGGCTGTGACCGCGAGCACCACCAGGGGCCAGACATGCGCACCATCCCTGCACCGAACCGATTCGAGCGTTCTTCCGATGGCGTACAGGCCCAGGAACAAAATGAAGGCCACCGCGAGCTGGAACTGTCCGCCCAGAATCGCCATGGCCATCATCAGCGCGGCCAGGGCGGCGTAGCGCAAACTGCGACGGCGTACAGCCAGCTCGAACGCCCACAGCACGCCGGGCAGCCAGGCGAGGGTACTGATCCGGTGCGTGGCCTCGAACCAGGTGATCATGTACCCGCTGAGGGCGTAGGTAAAAGCGCCCAGGACCGCAGCCGGCTGCCGGCATCCGAGGGTGCGCAGTAACCCGTAGGTCAAGACTGTTGCCAGGACCGCGTGGAGCCACAATCCAATCGCCAGACCGCGCGCGGCGCCCAACAGAACCCCCAGCGCGACGAAGAACGGGTAGAAGGGCTGGTTGAGCGGGTCGGCGACAACGGGATGGCCGAGAAAGATACGTGGATTCCACAGGGGCCAGTGGCCGGCGTGCCGGAGGCTGTTGACGGCGTTGGTCAGGAAGGGGTAGAACTCGTAGAGCGGGTCGGAGATCAGCCAGTTTTGCAGGGGCTGGGGCGGGCCGGCGCGCCAGGGCAGGTTGTTGTTGGCCAGGTCAACGGGCAGGAATGCCTGCCCTGGCCAGAGGCCACGAGCGTGGAAGAGTGAGACGCCCAGAACTAGGATGAGCAGGGCCGCAGCATCACGCTTGAGCCGGCGTTTAATCGCCATGCGTAATGTGTGGATTACTGATCATCTTCCTGTCCTTTCACCTCGTAGCCGGCCGTGTCTTCCCGCAAGGATGCCGCAGGTGCTGTATCTGTGGCACTGACCAACGGGTGAAACGACCTATCCTCGCGCTTTTCCGGAAAGGCAAAGGTTTGTATCAGCGTGTGGAAATCAGACAGCCAGGTGTCGTACATCTCGTCGGGCGCCGCGTAAATGAGCTCAATCAACGCGTGGTCGGCCCTGACAAAAACGCATCTTTGTCGAATGGTCTTTTCATGGGGGGCACGGCTATTCAGTGGCAGGAGCATGTGATATACGAACTCGACTTCTACCGCCGGCTTTCCCGCTACCAACCCGGAACCACGGCCTATTTCTTGAAAGCCGGGCATCTGGCTAAAGCGACTGAGCAAGTCATTCATGACCGTTTCTGGCGTCTGCGCGGCCGCCGGCCAAATTCGCACTGTGAAACCCACCGAGACCGTATCTCCCTGGTCACGTGGGCCGGCAATGAAGACTTTAACCCTCTCCTTCTCGACGGTTTCTCGTACCTGCCAATCCGCTGGATAAAGGAAGGTATAGGGCACTCGCTGTGACTCCGACTGGAATGCCCGATAATCTTGCGACTTCATTTGTGGTCTCCTTATACTTCCGGACAAACTCAGGCATATTCAGGCAGCTCTGGATACATGTAACTGATAAGCAGGTCTTTTGCATCTTGCTCACCCAACGCAATTATCCTGCTCACAAGATCGCACTGGGTGTTTGTCTGATCCTCCTTCAACTGATTCCAGACTTCCGCTTGGGCACGAAACGCATGATACTCCTGGTCAATTGAGTTGGCCCTGTCCCACTGCACGTGTGTACCCTCATGCGCCAGGTGAGCCGCCAGAATCTCCAACGAGGCATTCCGCATGCTGTCGTCTACCACGATCTCATTGCGTTCTGGGTCAAAACAAGCAACTGCGTTCTCTTCAATCTGTCTGAAGCGAGTGGTCATACCGCGTTCGCGGATCGCTGCGCTGATGACCTGCCCGATTTGGGTCCCATTCAGCCGGCTCAGCGCTCCTCGGAGTTGCTGCACCTCTTCGTTGCTGCCTGTGGCGTGCCACGCGTATCTTCTCAATATTTCGGGGCTATGTAGGTCGAAATGGTATTTCGACCCGACGATTTACCAAATCGTCCTACATGTCCCCCAACATATTGAGAAGACACTGCCACGCTGTTGTCTCGCCAGCGGCACCCTCACGGCTTGAATGTTCCTTCGGCACGATCCCCCCGTCTTTCCGCAGTGGTGGTAGCATGTTCTACCGAGTAGCTCTGCACAGTTCCTTTCTCTCGTAGCCGGCTCTCGACCCAATCGAACCAAGCCTGAGCCGGTGGGGCGTAGGGCCGAAACTTCTCCAGCCGGACCTCTTCTTCGCTGTAGAACAACGCGCGATACGGCCCCAGCCGGCTCGCCGCTGGCGTGTCAATCAAGTTGGCCGAGTCCTCGGCGCTCATCTGGAAGGCGACGCGCATCTCGAACTCCCGCAGCGCGCGTCTGTCCAGCGTGCGGGTCAGGTTGGTGTAGGTGTCACACCAGACCAGGGTGTGGACCCCCAGGTCGGGACCTTCCCGCAGGATGGTGGGGAACTGCTGGGCCGGGCTGGGTGGAGCCTCTTCCTCATCCGGCATACCGAAGGAATAGCCGAAATCCTCTTCCTGGCGCAGGTCGCGAGCACGCTGCAGGCCGTAGATGAGGAGGTAGATGGCCGGCCTCTGCCACAGCGCCGCTTCGCCTTCCTCCAGCCGCAGGTCCACCTCGGCGGTGATTTCGGCGATGATCCCTGGGAGTTCCCGGCGCTGGCCTCGTTGCACCGAGTGGGGCAGGAGGTCCACCAGGTGGCGGAGGAGGTCAGCGTAGGGTGCGTCCACGGGGCTGAAGTCGAGGATGTAGAACCGGGCACCGCCCTCTCCCCCCCGGCCCCCCTCTCCCAACTCTGGGAGAGGGGGGTGCTGGGCGGCCAGGCTGATGAGGGCGGTGGACAGGATGCCCATGGCCTGTTCGTCTTGCCGGCCCACGACGAGCAGGTTGCTGCCACCCTGCCGGCGGAAATGGGCCGCCGTGGGGTCTTTGATGGCGACGGGCTCGCCCAACCAGGCGGACACGCGGCGGGATGGGGCTAGCCATAACGGTGCTTCGAGCAGGTCTCGCAACAGG
>JBHHTZ010000589.1:0-3005 GCA_046753605.1 Anaerolineae bacterium | reverse complement strand
CGCTGGCGGTGGGCGTGGCACGGGGCGCTTACGAATACGCCCGCGACTACGCCAAAGAGCGGGTCCAGTTCGGCAAACCCATCGCTCAGAACCAGGCCATCGCCTTCATGCTGGCTGAGATGGCCATCGAGGTGGATGCGGCGCGCCTAATGACGTGGGAGGCGGCCTGGAAGCTGGATCGGGGCGAGGACGCGAGGAAAGAGGCATATCTGGCACGCGAGTATGCCCAGGACATGGTACTCTTCGTCACGGACAGCGCAGTCCAGGTGCTGGGTGGGCACGGCTACATTCGTGACCATCCGGTGGAGCGATGGTTGCGCAACGGTCGTGGGTTCGCCACCTTTGACGGTCTGGCCATTGTGTAGGAGACAGGCTGATGATTGACTTCGAGCTTCCCGAGAAGATTCAGAACGAGCTTCGTATGGCCCAGATGGTGGCGGAGCATGTCATGCGGCCGGCCTCGCGCCATTTCGACGAGCACGAGCACGAGATTCCCTGGGACTACATCAACGCAATGTGGTCTTTCATGCGTGATACTCAGCAGCGCCGGCTCGACCGCGATCCATCTCAACGGCGGGAACGCACGGGACCAGGTACAGGCAACATTCGCATGATTCACATGGTAGAGATGTTCTCCTGGGGCGACGCCGGCCTGTACCTGTGCACGCCCTCCGCCGCGCTGGCCGGCGCAGCCATCGAGGCTGTGGGCACGCCGGAGCAGCAACAGCGCCTTCTGCGCCGCTTCGCCGAGGACCCGCCCAAGTGGGGGGCGATGGCGATGACCGAACCGGGCGCCGGCTCCGATACCGCAGCTATCAAGACCACCGCCCGCCTGGACGAGGAGACCAACGAGTGGGTGCTGAATGGCGAGAAGATATTCATCACCGGTGGCCGGCTGGCCTTCGAACAGTCAGAGGGGCTGATCGTGGTCTGGGCGACCGTGGATCCGTCGGCTGGACGCGCCGGGATGAAGCCGTTTGTGGTGGAGGCCGGCACGCCGGGCGCCCAGATCACGAAGGTTGAGGACAAACTGGGGATACGGGCCAGCGATACGGCGGCGCTGGTTTTGAAAGATTGCCGCATTCCGTACGACAACATCCTGGGCAGCGCCGAGGTGCGCCGGCGTGACGGGAGCAAGGCCGGCTTCAAGGGAGCCATGGCTACCTTCGACGCCTCGCGTCCCATCGTCGCCGCCAGCGCCCTGGGAGTCGCCCGAGCAGCGATTGATCTGACCCAGGAGAAACTGACCGAAGAGGGAATCGAAATCCGCTACGGTGAGCCGCGCCACGCCCTTAGCGCCGTGGAACGGGACGTGCTGGAGATGGAGGCGCAATACAAGGCAGCCTGGCTGCTGACCCTGCGCGCCGCATCCATGATGGACCACCGCCAGCCTAACACGCTGGAGGCTTCGATGTGCAAGGTGAAGGCCGGCCAGGCCGTCACCTGGATCACGCAGAAAGCGGTCGAAATCCTGGGCCCCCTGGGCTACTCGCGGGAGTTGCTGGCTGAGAAGTGGATGCGCGACGGTAAGATCAACGACATCTTCGAGGGCACCGGCCAGATCAACACGCTCATCGTGGCGCGGCGGCTTCTGGGTTATGGCAGCAGAGATCTGCGCTAGAAAGCTTGGAGAGGAGAGGAGCCATGTGGGATGAGGCAAAACAACGGCAGCTCAACGATTTGCGTCGGCGAGAGCAGGACCGAGAACTGACCGAAGAAGAGAGTCAATCCCTGGAGCATTTGCTCCACGAAATCGAAGAAGAAGAGTGGGCTAGTTTGCGGCCTACATTGGAGCGCTGGCGTCAGGAACAGACGCGACTCCAACAGGAATACGGCCGCCTGCGGTCCCAGAATGCTATCCTGGCAAGCCTGGCAGAGCAGCACGAGGATTTACTGGCGCGGGCGCGGGTCCAGTTGGCCGGACTGTTGAGCGAGCATGAGGTGCTCAAGAGCGAGTACGAGCGAATGACCGGGCTGCCGCTGACCCAATCCCCTCCGTCATAAGGATCCCTGATGGATGAGCAAGAGCGCCGTGCGGCGGTCCGGCGTGCCTATGGCTATCGGTGTGGCTATTGTGGTGTTCACGAAAGCGAAGCTGGTAGCGAACTGGAGATAGACCACTATCAACCTCGCTCCATAGGTGGAGTGGATGATCTGGACAATCTCGTCTATTGTTGCCCAACCTGTAATCGACTCAAGGGAGATTTCTGGCCGGCGGATGATCCAGCAAGAGCTCAACGTCGATTGCTGCATCCCAAGAGGGACGATCTGGCATTGCACTTCCGCGAAGAGGTTGATGGCCGTCTGACGGCGCTGACCGAGGTAGGTGACTTTCATATCAATCGCCTACGCCTTAACCGTCTGCCATTGGTTACCCTACGACGCACACGTCAGGAGGGCGAGAGGCTGCGCCAAGAACTCGCAAGCGCACGGAAAGAGCACGTGCGACTCAGAGAGCGTATCGCTGTGTTGGAAGGAGAGATTGAGGAAGTGATCGAGGAACTGTCTCGCTTGCTGGGCTCTTGACCGTTGTGTGTTCTTCTTGCCTTGACAGTAGGAGTCGTAAATGCATCTAACTGGCATCTTTCCCCCCACCATCACCCCTTTTCGGGACGGTGAGGTAGACATCGAAGCGTTGGTATTCAACGTTCAGAGGTGGAACGGGACGGGGCTGGCCGGCTATGTCCCGCTGGGGTCCACAGGCGAGTTTGTGCACCTGACGCCGGCTGAGCGCGATCAGGTTATCGCTACCGTGCGCGAGCACGCTGCGCCGGGCAAAGCGGTCATCGCCGGCGCCGGCTCGCTATCCACTGCCGAGGCCATTCGGCTCACGCGGCGGGCCGGCGAGCTGGGAGCGGACGCCGCCATGGTCGTCACCCCCTTCTACTACACCTCGCAGATGACTGATGCGGCGCTGCGGGCGCACTACACCGCCGTCGCCGACGCATCGCCGATACCGATCTTGTTATACAATGTGCCGATCTTCACTCACTTGAACATGGCGG